>JAQXNR010000213.1 GCA_029098105.1 Lachnospiraceae bacterium | reverse complement strand
AAACTTCCATACTCTTCCTCTATTTCCCGGGCTTTGAGTTCCTGACGTTCCTCCATTCCATGCCGAAACCGCCGGGTCAGAACTTCCTCCATACTAAGGTAATCATCGGGACCCTTTACGGTTTTCAAGCGAAAACGCCGGTAGTCGCTGCGTTTTGGTCTTCCGTCCTCCGTCACCACCATGGAAGCCACCGTCTGGGCACCACTGATGTGAGAAATATCAAATGCCTCCATCCTGTGGATTTCGGTAAGTCCCAGTAATTCTTCCAGTTCGTGTACCGCTCCCACCGTCCGCGCCTGTTCCCGTTTCCAACGGTCCTGTTCCGCAATCAGTACGACCTGGGCATTCCGTTTTGCCGGTTCCACCAGTTTATGCTTTTCCCCCTTTTGCGGAGTGACAAAGTGAACCCGCCGTCCCCGCTTGGCACTGAGCCATTCCTCCAGCACTTCCTGCTCTTGTACCGCCACCTCCACAAGAATTTCCCGTGGCAAATAAGGAGTACCCGCATAAAACTGTTTCACAAAGGCAGTCATAATAGATTCCCGGCTCTCCTCCTGAGCATTGCTCATATGAAAATGTTCCCGTCCCACTACCTTGCCATCCCGCACAAAAAATACGGCGGCCACTGTTTCTTCTCCCATACGGCAAAGGGCAATAACATCCCGGTCATCCCCGTCCGTCACATTCACCTTTTGCTTCTGCTCTAATTGTCTTACACTCTCCAACAAATCCCGGTACTTCGCCGCACTTTCAAAATCCAGTTCCGCTGCCGCCCCCTGCATTTTTTCTTCCAGCAGTGCTGTCACTTTTTTATAATCTCCATTTAAAAACTCCAGCACCTGCTGTATGGATTGCCTGTATGCTTCCTTTGAAATCTTCCCCTTACAGGGACCGCTACACTGTCCAATATGGTAATACAGACAGGTACGGTCGCTGTCTTTCACCTTTTCCATGTTCTTGTTGCAACTGCGCACAAGAAATACTTTATGAATCAGGTCAATGACATCCTTTACCGCAGTAGCACTGGTATAAGGTCCAAAATAACGTGCCCGGTCTCTTTTTAATTGTCGGGAAAACAACACCCGGGGATACTCCTCCTGCACAGTCACCTTGATGTATGGGTAACTCTTGTCATCCTTCAACATCGTATTATACTTTGGACGATGCTCTTTAATCAGATTGCATTCCAGTACCAGGGCTTCCCTCTCAGAATCTGTAACAATGTATTCAAAATAGGCAATCTGGGAAACCATTTTTCGAATTTTTGCAGTCTGGTTCCGGCTGCTCTGAAAATACTGGCGCACCCGGTTCTTTAAAACCACTGCCTTTCCCACATAAATAATCTCATCTTTGGCATTGTGCATAATATAAACTCCCGGTTTGTCCGGGAGTTTTTTTAATTCTTCCTGAATATTAAACATCCTCTGTCTCCTCCGAAGGTTCGCTTTCTCCCCGAACCTCATGGAAAATCTTCATAAACTGTTTACCTGTAATGGTTTCCTCTGTAATCAGGTAACTGGCAATCGCATCCAGCGTACTCTCATTTTCCCGGATCATCTTCAACGCCCTTTTATAGGCGGCAGCCAGAACCCGCATTACTTCTTTGTCAATCTTCGCCGCCGTCCGGTCAGAACAGTTCAAAACTGGTCTTCCATCCAAATAACGGTTCTCCACCGATTCCAGATTCACCAGACCAAAAGTATCGGACATACCATACTGAGTTATCATGGCTCTCGCCAGTTTCGTCGCCTTCTCAATATCATTGGAAGCCCCTGTTGTAACAGTATCAAATTTGACCTCCTCAGCTGCTCTTCCACCCAGCAGGGAAACCAGTTCTGCCTCCATCTCCGCCTTAGTCTCCAAAAACTTCTCCTCCTCCGGGAACTGCATTACATATCCCAAAGACCCCATAGTACGGGGAACAATCGTAATCTTCTGAACCGGCTCGGAATCCTTTTGCAGTGCCATAATCAAAGCATGCCCTACCTCGTGGTTAGCAACGATTGCTTTTTCCTTCTCTCCCAAAATCCGGTCCTTCTTCTCTTTTCCGGCAATGACCAGTTCCACCGCCTCCAGCAAATCCCGCTGAGTCACTACTTGTCTGCCGTTTTTGACTGCATTCAACGCCGCCTCATTGACCATGTTTGCCAAATCGGAACCTACCGCTCCGGAAGTTGCCAGTGCAATCTCATTCAAATCTACCGAATCATCCATGAGCACATCCTTAGAATGAACTTTAAGCGTGTCAATCCGTCCCTTTAAATCCGGTTTTTCTACAATTACTCTACGGTCAAACCGTCCCGGACGCAGTAATGCCTTGTCCAGCACTTCCGGGCGGTTGGTCGCCGCCAAAATGACCAGTCCCTTGGAACTGTCAAATCCATCCATCTCTGCCAGCAACTGATTCAAAGTCTGCTCCCTCTCATCGTTACCGCCACCATTTCTATCGCTGGCACGGCTTTTTCCAATGGCATCAATCTCATCAATGAAAATAATACAGGGTGCCATCTGTTGTGCCTGTTTAAACAAATCCCGCACCCGGGAGGCTCCTACGCCCACATACATCTCCACAAAGGAGGAACCAGACAGACTAAAAAAGGGAACACCCGCTTCTCCGGCAACTGCTTTTGCCAAAAGGGTCTTACCTGTTCCCGGAGGTCCTACCAAAAGAGCTCCCTTGGGCAGCCGCGCACCAATTTTCGTATATTTCTCAGGATTGTGAAGGAAATCTACCATCTCCGTCAAAGACTCTTTTGCCTCCTCCTGTCCTGCCACATCTGCAAAGGTGACACCAGTTTCCTTCTCCACATAAAGCTTAGCATTACTTTTTCCGACTCCCATAATGCCGCCGCCTTTTGTCATATTGCGCATAGCAAAAATCAAAAATCCCCACAAAAGAACAAAGGGTATTACATACCATAAAATCTCACTCCAGTTGCTCTCCGGAGTTTCCTCAAATTCTACCCCTGCCTTTTCCAGTCGGTCCACAATATTATAATCCGGTGCCAGCATGGCATAATAGGTGACCTTGTTGAGATTTCCCTTTTTCTCTACCGGAATTATGGTAACCTTGCTGGAAGAAAGTTTTACACTCTTCACTTCCTTTTTATCCAGCATCTCCAAAAACTCAGAATATTTTATTTCTACCATTTCGCCTGTATTGATTCGATTCGCCACACTTCCCACCAGTCCGGTTAGGAGCAGCGCAATCAAAAGCGTTGCCAACAGAGGTTTCCAGTTCCCATTCTTAGGGTTATTTCCGTTTCCCCCAGAACCGTCACCTTCTCCGTTTCCTCCTGGCATTCCCTTTCCCGGTCCCCGGTCTCCATTAAAATTCTGGGGGCCCTGAGAGCCGGACGAATCCGGTGTTCCATTGTAATCACTCATATGAACAACATAATTCCGCTCTCTTATGCTTGCATCGTATATCATATATTTCTCCTTCATTCATTCTTCTATCTTTTCTATACTCTCCCTAGATTATACGTTTTATAATAAGTAAAATCAACTCACTTTTATTGAATTTTATGTGTCGTATGAACGGAAAGTACTGGAACTTCAAGAAAAAAGAGTGGATAATTTTTATTACCTATTGTATAATAATAATGATTGTTTATTTACAGCAGAACACAATGTCATCTAGGAGGAACTGATTATGCCAGTAAAATACATTTTTGTAACAGGCGGAGTAGTTTCTGGTCTTGGCAAAGGAATTACCGCAGCTTCTTTGGGACGTCTCCTGAAAGCCCGCGGCTACCATGTAACCAGTCAGAAATTTGACCCATATATTAATATGGACCCGGGAACCATGAATCCAATCCAGCATGGAGAAGTATTTGTCACGGAAGATGGTGTGGAGACGGATTTAGATTTAGGTCATTATGAGCGTTTCATTGACGAGAATCTGAGTATTCAGTCCAATGTCACCACCGGTAAAGTCTATTGGAGTATTTTAAATAAAGAGAGAAGTGGCGAGTTTGCGGGAAGTACCGTTCAGGTTATTCCCCATATTACCAACGAAATCAAGAGCCGCTTTTACCACAACGAGGAAGCAACAGAAACGGAAATTGCCATCATCGAGATTGGAGGAACGGTGGGAGACATTGAGAGCCAGCCATTTTTAGAGGCAATCCGCCAGTTCCAGCATGAAGTAGGACGGGAGAACTGCATTTTAATTCATGTCACCTTGATTCCCTATTTAAAAGCATCCGGGGAAATGAAGACAAAACCTACCCAGGCAAGTGTGAAGGAATTACAGGGAATGGGAATTCAGCCAGACATTCTTGTATGCCGGACCGATTACCCTCTGGACAAAGCAACCAGAGATAAGATTGCCCTGTTTTGTAATGTTGACCACCACAATGTAATTCAGAATATGGATGTGGATATTTTATATGAGGTTCCCCTTGCCATGGAGAAGGAAAAAATGGCAAAAGTTGCTTGCAAATGCCTGAAGTTAGAATGTCCGGAACCGGATTTGGCAGAATGGGAAGCCATGATTGAGGCATGGAAGAATCCTTCTAAGAAGGTTACCGTAGCTCTGGTAGGTAAATATGTTGCCCTGCATGATGCCTACATCAGTGTTGTAGAAGCATTAAAGCATGGTGGTGTCGCCAACCGTGCTGATGTGGAGATTAAATGGGTCGACTCCGAACTGGTAAGTTCCTACAATGTCAACGAAGTGCTGGGTGATGTGGATGGCATCATTGTTCCCGGCGGCTTTGGCGACCGGGGAATCGAAGGTATGGTATGTGCCATCCGATATGCCCGGGAGAATAACGTACCTTATCTGGGCCTGTGCCTTGGCATGCAGCTCACAATTGTAGAGTTTGCCCGCAATGTCATCGGTTACGCCGATGCCCACAGCCAGGAATTTAACGACAAGTCCGCGCATCAGGTAATTCACATTATGCCGGACCAGGATGGGGTAACGGATTTAGGCGGAACCTTACGGCTCGGCTCCTACCCCTGCGTATTGGATGCCAATTCCAAAGCTTACCAGTTATATGGTTCCAAAAATATTACCGAGCGTCATCGTCATAGATATGAAGTGAACAATGAATACCGGGAGGTACTCACCGAAAATGGAATGCTGCTCTCTGGCTTCTCACCGGACGGACGGATTGTGGAAATGATTGAGATTCCTTCCCATCCATGGTTTGTTGCAACCCAGGCACATCCCGAATTCAAGAGCCGTCCAAACCGTCCACACCCTCTGTTCAAAGGCTTTATTGAGGCTTCCATTGAACACATGGACAAACGTTAAATCAGTGAATCAAAATAGAATACAAACAAAAAGGTTTCCCGCAGGAAACCTTTTTTATTTCGCACTTTTTATTTCATATTGTCACTTTTATAAATGTATGATTCCTCTTGCAACCAATTCATTCAGCACACAAAAAGCAAAACAGATTGCAAATCCAATAATGGCACATACCGTAACCACCTTTGGCTTTGGATAGGAATCTCTCTGATCTTTTGTGCTCTTGGAAAACAGGAAACAAATATAATACCAGCGCTTATTCAGACGAGCAATGCAGTAATACAATAAAAACGCCAGACCTCCTCCAATAGCCGCCATAGGAATAAGAAGTACAATCATGGAAAGCACTTCCTTCGGTGAATAATTCATCGCCGTATTCATGGCTTGTTCATATTCTCCCGGCGCCATTTTCTCTAAAAGTTCATACATTTTGGGAAGAAGCCACATCAATATTACCGAATTCGCATTAAAGCAGAAGTGCAACAGCATAGTGGATACAATAGAGCCCGTTGCCTCCAGCAAAAATCCCATTACAATTCCCAACACTGTCGCATATACGAACTGGTTGAAATTCATATGCATGGCACCAAACATCAGCCCCGACAATATAATGGTCCTTACCGGGCGCGCTCCTCTTAAAGAGTGGTAAATTGCACCTCGAAAAGTAGATTCCTCCACAAAGGCCGGCAACAATGCGACACACAACAACCCAATCCACAGACTGCCTCCAGTAATATCGCTAATCTCTCCGCCAATCACATTCGTGGAAAACAGCATACTAATCGCATTCAGCAGTCCCATTACCGGCAATAGGCAAAACATAAATACCGGAATTAGAAAAAAGGAACCAATGTGGAATTTGCGAAAACGCATAAACCGGAAGGGATTCTCCTTCCAGCACAGCATATAAATAAATGCGGGAATCGCAATCAACAACTGCGTTACAACGATAGACGCCACAGGGTTTTTGATTGGATTGAAAAAACCATTCAGTACATGAACCAGCACTATAATCAGAAAAAACATGCCTCCCGCCCATTCCCGGTTCATCCCCGGCTTTTTTAACGGCTGCTGCATATAATTCTCCATATGATTGCTTTCCTCTATCCCGCTTGGAATGTCCTGCGGATTCCCCTCACTATAACCGGATTCCCATCTCTCATCATTCATGTTTTATTTTCCTCCTAAACTTTCAGGCTATTCTGCTTCTAAGTCAGTACGTCTGACCGCCAGAACATTAAGCCACTTTTCCTGGTTTCTGGCTATTCTTACATCCTCCGTCTCCCAAATGTCAATCAGGCGAAACTCCGGAATTCTCTGGAACAACTGCTGCAATTCTTCCACCGAATAATCCGCAAAATAACGTTCGCGGCGAAATCCTTCAAAACTGCCTTTCTTGACAGACATGTAAAATGTACCTCCCGGCTTTAGCGCCGCCAGAATCTGATTCAATATTCCCTCAATTTCGTCCTTTCCCACATGTAACAGGGAAGCACATGCCCAGATTCCTTGAAAAACCTCATGAAAATCCATCTCCCGAAAGTCCATACATAACGGTTCCACACCAGTATAAATATCCGCCAGTTCACAAAGTTCCTGTGAGGCATCCAAAAGGGTTACCTCCAATCCGTTCTCCAGCATGATTTTGCTGTCCCTACCGGAGCCACACCCCAGGTCCAAAACGGTATCTCCCGGCTCTAAATACTCCATGAACCGCTTCAATATTTCACTCAAATCCAGATTTACGGTACTGTCAAAATATAAATTGGCATACTTATTATAATAATCCACCGAATCCAAGTAATAATCCCTCCTAATTCACTACTTCCTGATTGCGATTGCCTCAATTTCAATCAACACATCCTTCGGCAGTCTTGCCACTTCCACACAGGAACGGGCAGGACAGTCCTTCTGGAAAAAGGATGCATATACTTCATTCACACTTGCAAAATCATCCATATTCTTAATGAACACCACGGTTTTTACTACATGCTCTGCATCACTTCCAGATTCCTCTAAAAGTGCAATCAAATTGTGAATCGCCTGTTTTGCCTGTACCTTCACATCTCCCTCTACCAGCGTATTCGTCGCCGGGTCAATGGGAATCATACCGGAAGTAAAAATCAGTCCATTCGCCTCAATTGCCTGCGAATATGGTCCGATTGCCTGAGGTGCCTTGTCTGTCGCAATAATTGTTTTATTCATTTTTCATTCTCCTTTATTTTTATATTGATTCATTTTATAATCCGAATGCAGGTATCCTGAATCTCAATCTTTCCCTGCTTCAACAGACGTCCTACCGCCCGTTTAAAAGCATTTTTGGAAAGTCCCAATTCCCGCTCAATCACTTCGGGTTTCGCCTTGTCTGTAAAAGGGAGGACACCATCATAACTTGCAATCGTGTCCATCACCAACGCTGCATCCACATCCATCTGCACATGAGCCTTTTCCGAAAGACTCAAATCCAGTTTTCCATCCGGCTGTACCTTGATGACCCGCGCCCGGATACTCTGTCCAATCGACAAAGGCTGATGTAATTCCTTTTTGGCAATCCGCCCGGAATACCGATTGTCCACGGCTACATAAGCACCGTACTGTTCATCCACCTCGTATACGGTTCCTTCCACATGATCCTCTGCCTTATATTCCGAATCCGTAGAGAGGCGATGATATAACTTCATCGTTGCACAAAGCCGGTGAGACTTGTCCTCATAAAGGCACACCAGATACTGCCTGCCCTGCCGCACTTTTGTTGTCTGCTCCTTATAGGGCAACAGTAAATCCTTCTCCAAGCCCCAGTCGAGGAAGGCTCCGATTTTCGTAATCTGCACCACCGGAAGCAATGCACATTCTCCCAATGTCAACTTCGGCTCCCGGGTTGTGGCAATCAATCGGTCGCTGGAATCCCGGTAAATAAACACAGGAATCTGAGTTCCCTTTTCCGCGCCTTTGGGTACCTGCTTACGAGGTAGCAGCACACTCGTCCCATCATCCTGGTCGCCTTCATTCAAGTACACTCCAAAATCTGTCTTCTTCACAACCGTAAGTGTCTGTTTCCTACCAATCTCAATCATATTCTTCTCCTGTCTATCCGTCCACGTTTACATACATACATTTTTAGTATAGCATGGATTGTCGTAAAAATATAGTGAATTTTCAATGTTCTCTCGCCATTCTTCTGTTTTTGCCACAAAAAAAATTAAAAAATTCAAAAAAGTGCTTGCATTTTCATATTAGTTCATGTATAATCATCATTGTTGCTGATGATTAAAGCATCGGCGATTTTTATAATGGGCTATCGCCAAATGGTAAGGCACTGGACTCTGACTCCAGCATTTCCAGGTTCGAGCCCTGGTAGCCCAGTTAAAAAACCAGTAGACATTATGTTTACTGGTTTTTTTGATTGGATTTTCATACAAATCCTCTTTCAATATAATTCACCATCTTCCCCACCGGTTCTCCTTTTCTACAACAAAGCGCCACAGAATAATCCTCCGCCAGAGCAGGACGCAAGAATTGTACCGACGAATCCTTTACCGCCCGGTTCTCCTCTGGAATCACCAATACTTCCCGCAACGGCGTTCGCAAACCCTTTCCTGTATATTTTACATAGGCCTCTTTCATTGTCCAATATACCGTAAACTGCCCCGGTATCTCCTCCGGCTCCAACCTGCGCAATGCCTGGTACTCCTCCGGATGAAAACACCTGCCGGCAATTTTAAGGCACTGTTCCATTTTCTGATTCTGCTGCACGTCAATCCCCACCGGACTATCGCCTACTGCAATTACTACCCAGTCTCCGGAATGAGACAAATTAAATTGGATGTCCTCCCGTTCCGGCAAATATGGTTTCCCCCCATCCTCACAGGCAAAACCAAAAGATTCCAGTGGTTCTCCTTTCCTCTCCATACAATATAAATTCAGACAGTTCTGCAAAAATATTCCCGCCAGCATTTCCTTGTCCCTGGCTGCCGGAATCCGAATCCGCTCCACCCGCATTTTTCGCTCAACGCAAAGCAGCGACAACATCTGTTGCCGCCGCTCTTCTGTCATAGTCTGTATCAACTCACCCACATTCTGCGCATATAATTGAATCACACTACTTCTCCTCTAACTGTGCCAATACTTTGCTCAGCACCTCTATCTCCTTCTTCTTTGCATCTGCAAAATAACCTGCAAAACGATCCTTTGCAGAAGTATCACCGGAAATAGAAATACGAATCACCAAATTACGAGATGCCAGAACATCATCCACCACCTCAGCATACTCATCCAGCAATGCCTGATTCATCGGAATCACGTTCTTCTCCATTAAATACTGAATACGGTCATACATAAGCACCTTATGGTCATACATAATATGGGTTGCACGAATGTCAAAGTCACCTGATTCCACCTGCTTCTCCACTTGTTTCAGCACACTGTCATATACATCAACACCAAAAATCGTATCGTCAAAACGGTTGCGCATCATACGGAAATGATCTTTGGTATCCAGACACTCCAGGTACTCATGCAGCGTTCTTGCAATTAACTTCTCATCCAACTCATAATAAGGAGTCTCATTGTTCTTCCAGATGACATACAACCCACGAGTTCCCTTATAGTCATCCTTAAACATGTGGTCATCCTTCGGTGCAATTACATTGTATCCCTGCTCTACCTCTTCAAACGTTACTGTCGTATAGGCATACTTCTCATTAAATGTAAAATCACCTACATTGAAAATCTTCTTTTCCTTATCGTAACCATAAATAAACAACTCATGCGGGAATTTGTAATCCAAATCTACATCACAGAGAATCTTCGCCTCATCAAATACGCCGTAAACATATCCGCCCATATCAATCGTCTTAATAATGAAGTCCAATACATCCCCGTTGCAGTAACTGTCAATCTGGTTCTTCGTCATCAGAGAAGTAATAATGTATGGACACTCCTTCAAAGAAGAACTTCCCGGCATAATGTCTGCAAAGAGCATGTCATCTCCGGTAAAAATCTCTGTAATATGGTAGCAGCGCAACTGAATATAATTGCTGTATACCCATTTCTTAAAGTTCTCATCATCACCCAAAATGGAAAACAGCGTTGCATGCCACTGCCATGAAGTAATCTTCGGATACTGAACCGGTAATATTTTCTTGTCTGCCATATCTATGTAACCTCCTATTCATTCACTTTACTTTCAATCTTGTCAATCAAATCGTCAAAACTGTGGTACTTGGACAACGCCAATTCCCGGTCGTCAAAACTTACATCAAAAGCATTCTCGACCCCGACGATTAACTGAATTAACTGAATGGAGTTTACATCGTACTCTTCTACCAAATCAGCTGCAGAATCCACCTGCTGAGTATCCAGATTCGGTAAATCCTCATCAATTACTTCCATCAACTTGTCTTTAATTTCCTGTCTCTGCATGCTACACCTCCATATATAATTATTTACATAACCAATGTACTTTAATTTTAATATGAAATTCGTATAACTTCAATAGAAAATTTCGGCTTTTTTAGTCAAATTCGCTATGTTTTAATTTCTACCCTCTGTTCTTTTCGTCATATCAGAAGAAACTGTCGGCTGTTCAATGTGAATACTGTTGACACCCTCCATACCTTCTACTTTCCCTTCTACCCGGATGTTTTGATTCACCTTTGCATCATAGGTGTTGGCTTTCATAATCTCCGTCGGATCAAAACCAATTGTCTCCTTCATGGATTCAAAAGTTTTTGCCAGCACTGCCGGAACATAGCCACCCATAGAAGACACACCGGAACCATTCTCGCCATTTCCAGATAGTTTGTAACGAATGCAAAACATTTCACAACGATAAAAAAAGTCGGTTATAAAACCGACTTCTTTCTCAACTTTCATCTATTCCATATTTTCAATCAAATCCAACACCTTGGTCACATCCGATGCAATGTCATATAACTGCCCTTCGTGAACCCGCACAAACTTCTGTGCAATAGCAACCTGCATAAATTCTTCCAATTTGTCAAAATAACCATTCACATTGAACAAAACCACCGGCTTGTTCTGCTGTCCCAAACTCTTATACACAATCGTCTCAAAGAATTCATCAAAGGTACCAATTCCTCCCGGCAATATAATAAAGGCATCGGCATTAATCTGAAACAAATCCTTGCGCTCACTCATGGTCTCTGTATAAATAAAATCCGTACATCCACTGTAAATCTCTCCCTCTTCATCAAAAAAACGAGGAGCAATTCCTAAAATCTCTCCGCCCTGACTGGAAACTCCTTCTGCAGTAGCTCCCATCAAGCCGCGTTCGCTTCCACCGAAAACCAATCCATGTCCACGACGTCCAATCTCCTCTCCCAATTTTCTGCATTCATCCATATATACCGATTCCAGATTTTTGCTGGCAGAACCGTAAATACAAATATTCATGTGCATCCGCTCCTTTGTCTCTGATTTAAAACAAGCACCTCGCCACTAAGCGAGGTGCTTTCATTCTACTGGCATTTCTCATAATTATTTCTTTTTCTTTGGTTTTACCGGTTCTACCGGCTTCGGCATATCGGTACGACCAAAGAAATCCTTAGACTTCTTCCATTGTGCCATTGCCTCTTTGTACTTCTCCATGTCAATCTTATACTGCTCCATAGGATCCAAATCGCCACCGGAAACTGGTTCTGCACTGGCGGCTGCCTCATCTGCTGCCGACTGTTCCTGACCAGGTACTGCAAAATAAATATTGTCCGCTTCTTCCAGACGAAGAAGAATCTCATCCCGAATCATTACATTCAGCAACTTGGTAATTCCCATACGTCCCACATCCAACAGTTGGGGAACCGTCTGTAACTCACTAAGGGTCATGCGGCTGTGCTGCTTTACTGTATCGTAAATCACCTTCATCTGCTTGCCTTCCTCGGAGTCATCAAACTCTGGCTCTACAGGTTCCTGAACCTCCGGGGAATCAGCAATCTCTTCCACCAGTTCTGCATCCTCAGCAGCCTCTATCTCCTGCTCCGGCACCTCAGCATTGGAAGACTCTTCCTCCTGCTGAACCGTCTTACTCTCCTCAACCATCTCAGCAATCTCAATCGGTGGCTCTGCACTGGCGGCTACCTGTCTGCTCTGCTCTGCCTGCATCTGTGCCTTCTTAGCAGCCTCCTTCGCTGCCTCTGCCTGATCTTCCGCTTCCAGACGAGCAGCATCGATTGCGAGTTCTTCCTCAGTAACTTCTTCCTTAAAGTTCGTATGAATCGAGGTAATAATCGTCTCCGCCACTTCCTTGCTGTTGTCATATCCGGAGTTGAACACTACATCTACCATAACTGCCTTTTTCTCATTCAAGAGAATAATCGCATGGTAAGTCTTGTAATCCACTTCCTCCTCATGGGCATATAAAACAATATGACGGTCACTGTCATTACGAAATTCAAAACTGAATCCATCCTTACCAATATGCTTCTCAATTCTTCTGCGAATCTCTGCAGTAATCGGGTTCTTCGCAATCGTCGACACAGTTATATAACAATCGCTCGTTATGTAATCCGGTGAATATCTACTATACAATACTCTGCCCGGTCTTCCACTCTTACTCTTCCAAGCCTCTCCCTTAAAACCCTTAGGAGCTTTAATTGCAAAATTCTCATCTTGAAGAATCTCTAATTCTGTACTAAAGTCACCCATTGCACACACTCCTTACCTAAAAAATTAGTCCTTATCTGGTGATTCTCCACCTAACAACAAAAATGCAAATAAAATGTCTACACTTATATTGATTATAACAGAATTTATACAAAGTTTCAATACAAAAACGGCTAGCATCCAAAGATGTCTACCCGCTTTCAAAAATGACTGAAAACACTCACAAATTGAATGTTTTGCCGTTTTTCTATCGAAGTGCATACAAGCGTCCCTTCGGGCCGCTTGTCCCACGGCTATCGCCGTATATACGCGGAGTGTGATGCATCTGCCTGCGAGTAAACTCGCGTCAGTTGCCCACACTCCGCTATGCACTTCTCTTAGCTATCGTGCGGATAACAGGACTTGAACCTGCACGGGATTCCCCACCAGAACCTAAATCTAGCGCGTCTGCCAATTCCGCCATATCCGCAAACAATGACAATTATATCAAACCAAATACCACCGTGTCAATGCTTTTCCATACAAAATTTATTTTTTCCCATTTTGTTCTTTTCCCACCCCTTCCGCAGTTACTCGATTTCCAGGAATTTCTTGATTTTCTTCATTTTCTCTTTCGTCATGCGATACCCATGCCAATAAGCGGCTTCCAGCTTCTGTACATTTCCCTCAAAACTATTGATGAGATGGTTGGGGCGGATTATCATGATTTTTCCCTCTTTCTCCCACTTCTCGCACTTTTTAACCAACTCATTGTAGCGCTGTGGTCGACTCAAAATCAATTCACGGACTTTCGGGTATTTGCGCGCCAGAAGCGTAGCTCCCATCTTGTCGTATTTCCCAAACTGCTTCACATATCCTTTCGGCTGGGTCAATACCACCAGCAATTTGTCGCAGCCATCTTTCATCGCCTGCTCCACCGGAATGATGGAAGACAAACCACCGTCATAATATTTCGTGCCATTTACATCGATGGCAGGAAAAAACAGCGGCAATGCACAAGTGGCGCGAAGCATACTGTAGGTTTTATCCATCTTCATCCCGTCCAGAAACTCCGCTTCTCCGGTCTGGGCATTGGTTACCCCCACCTTGCAGATGCCTTCATAGTCGAAAAATGTTTCCCTGTCAAATGGCACCAGTTTATTGGGAATTTCCCCAAAGACAAAATCCAGTCCAAACAAGCTTCTCTGCTTGCGAAAATTTCCCGCTCCCATATATCGCTTATCATTGCGATATTTTGTGATAATTTCAAGATTCCGTCCCTTTTGCTTTGAGATATAAGAAACTCCATCTGCAATTCCCGCTGAGACTCCGATACAATACGGCATCATAATGCCTTCCGTCAAAAGCGCATCCATCACACCGGAACTAAAAATCGGGCGAAATGTTCCGCCTTCCAACACCAATCCCTTCATAAGCCAAACCTCCATTAAAATCCTTTTCTATTTTGAGAGTAACATAATACAGCAGAGATGTCAATATTAACATTGCAGGACGTAGTTTTTAAAACCACATCTTTCTTCTACCCCCCCTCAACGCAAAAGTTGCATCTCTCCCATAACGTGGGTGAAATGCAACTTTTTCTATTCTGGCTACCTTCCGGCGAAGCCATCTTCACATTCGTTCTTTTCAATTTTATCAGCAATAAGAATTAAAAAACATTCCGGTATATACCGATTGTGCATAGGCATAACCGACATCACTGCGATGGAGATGGGCATAACTGAAAACTCTCTTTTCCACATATTCCATCGGATTCATACTCATATATTCACACTTTTCCTTTAATTTTCCCAAAAAGTCTTTTGGCACAGAATCAAGACCGTCTACTTTTTTCGAAAGAAAACCGGTTTCGTCCACGGCAATGCCATTGGCTGTCAGTTCGTCAGCACACTCTGATACCAGTTTACGCAGTTCACAGCCGGGACGAGAGGGTTTATTTTTTAACTGACCGTACTCATCGCTGCGAGTCAGCAGCTTGTTATAAAGCTGCAATGCCGTATCCAATGCTTCTCCCGGCTGGTCTGAATTCATCGCATCAGCAACCGCCTCCCCCAGCTCCATCGAGAGCGATTTGACATCCAGCGCATAATTGCTGGTTTCCGGGGAGAGTGAAATCATCGCCAACGGATTGGCATTATTCAATGCCACGATGCTTTTGTATTTATTTTTCAATTCCCGACGGTTATGGACATTTGTCTTAGGATTCACTTTAGGAATGAAACCGCCGGCATAATAATTATAGGCTTCAACCATGTGATCATCCCTTTCCTCTTTCCATACAATCCTAGTACTTCAACTTTAGTATACACTAATTTTTCCCAATATGCAATTCTTTTATACAAATTTTTAACAAATTGATATGCTTTTTTGTTGATTTTTTGTCCATTATGCTTTAAAATAGAATTACTAAATTTGATATTTTTTTATCATAATAAATGAAAGGATGGTATTAGAAAAATGAATAACATGCCAAAAATGAAAATTGGAATTGTTGCAGTAAGTCGTGACTGCTTTCCAGAGTCACTTTCTGTAAACAGAAGAAAAGCACTTGTTGAGGCTTATGCAAAAAAATATGATGCAGCGGACATCTATGAGTGTCCAATCTGTATTGTTGAAAGTGAAATTCATATGGTTCAGGCTTTGGAGGATATCAAAAAAGCCGGATGTAATGCTCTTTGTGTATACCTTGGAAACTTCGGACCGGAAATTTCCGAAACTCTTCTTGCAAAACACTTTGAGGGACCAAAAATGTTCGTTGCTGCTGCAGAAGAATCCGGAAACAGCTTGATGGACGGACGTGGAGATGCTTACTGTGGTATGCTCAATGCAAGTTACAACTTGAAACTTCGTAATGTAAAAGCATATATCCCAGAGTATCCGGTTGGAACAGCTGAGGGATGCGCAGATATGATTCACGAATTCCTTCCAATCGCTCGTGCCGTATACGCATTGAACAACTTGAAGATTATCAGCTTTGGACCTCGTCCATTGAACTTCCTTGCTTGTAATGCTCCAATCAAACCACTTTACGATCTTGGTGTTGAGATTGAAGAGAACTCCGAGCTTGACTTGTTCGAAGCATTCAAAAAACATGAAGGCGATGCACGTATTCCAGATGTTGTTAAAGACATGGAAAATGAGCTGGGTGCCGGAAACAAAAAACCGGAAATTCTTGCAAAACTTGCTCAGTACGAGTTGACATTGCTTGACTGGGTTGAAGACCATAAAGGATATCGTGAATTTGTTGCCATCGCTGGAAAATGCTGGCCAGCATTCCAGACACAGTTTGGATTCGTACCTTGCTACGTAAACAGCCGTTTGACCGCAAAAGGAATTCCGGTATCTTGTGAAGTAGATATCTACGGTGCACTTTCCGAATACATCGGAACCATCGTAAGTGAAGATACTGTTACTCTTCTTGACATCAACAACTCCGTACCTCAGGATTTGTATGCTGAAGACATTCAGGGAAAATATGGCAGCTACACATTGAAAGACACATTCATGGGATTCCACTGTGGAAATACAGCTTCCAGCAAACTTTCCTTCTGCGAGATGAAATACCAGAAGATCATGGCTCGTTCTCTTCCAATCGAAGTTACAAACGGAACTCTCGAGGGAGATATCGTTCCTGGAGATATTACATTCTTCCGTCTTCAGAGTACCGCTGATGCAAAACTTCGTGCTTACATCGCACACGGTGAAGTTCTTCCGGTTGCTACACGCAGCTTTGGTGCTATCGGTATTTTCGCAATTCCTGAGATGGGACGTTTCTACCGTCATGTATTGATTGAGAAAAACTTCCCTCATCATGGTGCAGTTGCTTTCGGTCATCACGGAAAAGCATTATACGAAGTAT
>JAQXNR010000212.1 GCA_029098105.1 Lachnospiraceae bacterium | reverse complement strand
ACCGGAGCCTTGCTGGTTCTGAAAATGATATTTTCCTATGAATATTTGTGGACCAATATACGGGTGAAGGGGGGCGCTTACGGGTGTGCCTGTACCTTTGGAACGTTTGGAATTGGTTATTTTACTTCCTACCGGGACCCGAATTTGAAAAACACTTATGAGGTGTACAAGAAGGCAGCGGAATTTGTGGAGCAGTTTGATGTGGATGAGAGGACAATGACGAAATATATTATTGGTGCCATCAGCAGTCTGGATATGCCTCTGACACCTTCGGCTTATGCAAGTCAGTCTTTTGCTGCTTATTTGAGTGGTCTCACCACAGAGCAGAAGCAAAAAGAGCGGGATGAAGTGTTAGGAACAAATGTGGAGAAGATTCGGGAACTGGCACCGATTGTTAAGGCTGTGTACGATACGGGAGCCTTTGCTGCTCTTGGAAATACAGAAAAAATTACCCAGCAGGCAGAACTGTTTGACAAGGTTGTGACGCTGGTGTAGAAAGTGACAGGAGAAAATATGGGAAATAGCAAGTACAAATCCGGGTTTGTGACCTTGATTGGAAGACCGAATGTAGGGAAATCCACACTGATGAACCATCTGATTGGACAAAAGATTGCAATTACCTCCCACAAACCCCAGACGACCCGGAACCGGATTCAGACGGTATACACCGATGAACGGGGACAGATTATATTTCTGGATACGCCGGGGATGAATAAGGCAAAAAACAAATTGGGAGAGTACATGTTGAATGTAGCACAGCATACGTTGAAGGAAGTGGATGTCATTTTGTGGCTGGTGGAACCCACTACCTATATTGGACAGAATGAGCGCTATATTGTGGAGCAACTGAAAAAGGTGAAAACGCCGGTTGTTTTAATTATTAATAAAGTGGATACGGTGGAACAGGAAACTTTGAATCAGGCAATTTCCACCTACCGGGAATTACTTGACTATGAAAAAGTGATACCAGTTTCCGCTCTTCGCAGCAGAAATCTCGATACGGTGCTGGAAACGATTTTCCGGTATTTACCAGAGGGACCACAGTATTATGACGAAGATACGATTACGGACCAGCCGATGCGGCAGATTGTGGCAGAGTTGATTCGGGAAAAGGCGTTGCGCCTGCTGGAGCAGGAAATTCCCCATGGTATTGCGGTTACGATTGAACAGATGAAGCGCCGGGAAAACGGTATGTATGATATTGATGCTACGATTGTATGTGAACGAGATTCCCATAAGGGAATTATTATTGGGAAATAGGGCAGTATGCTCAAGCGTATTGGTTCCCAGGCACGACATGATGTAGAGAATATGCTGGAGGCGAAGGTTAATCTTCAACTCTGGGTGAAGGTGCGAAAAGACTGGCGGGATAGCGATATTCTGCTGAAAAATTATGGGTATAACAAGAATGAGATTTAAGGGAATGGGATTACCAGTTTTTTTCTAACATATTTTTACGAACGAGGGTTATGTTATAAGTAGAAGGTGCAGGACGTGGCAAGGGTTGCGCCAAAGGCATTTCGAATACGAAATATAAGGGGCATAGAGTATGGAAGAAGCGTGGAAACGATTTGAACGGTCTGGTTCTGTCTCTGATTATTTGACCTATGTGAGTGAAAATAGAGATACCGGCAATCGGTTGCAGCAGGAGAGCAAAGCCAGTGCCAGCGCGAAAGAGGAACCGGAAGCAAAGGCGGGAGGTACGGATGGGAGAATTGATTAAATTGACCGGAATAGTCCTTTCGGCATCCAATATTGGAGAATATGACAAGCGGGTTGTGATTCTGACAAAAGAGAGGGGAAAAATTGCCGCTTTTGCCAGAGGGGCAAGAAGGATGGGAAGTCCTTATACAGCCGCCTGTCAGTCCTTTGCTTACGGTGTCTTTACTGTGTTTGAGGGAAAAAACTACAATCTCAATGGTGTGGAGATAGAAGACTACTTCCCAGAGATTCGGGAAAATCTGAATCTTTTGTACCGGGGACTGTATTTTTGTGAGATGGCAGACTATTTCACGGTAGAGGGGAATGATGAACTGGAAATTTTGAAACTTCTCTATGTCAGTTTGAATGCACTGCGAAAAGGTGTGATGCAGGAGCAGTTGATTCAGGTTGTCTTTGAGATTAAGATACTTGCTTACTTTGGTCTGATGATGGAAACTTCCCAATGTGCTTGTTGTGGTAGACGCAAGGAACTGACTTCGGCGGGGGAGGAAGCGGATGGAACAGAGCATAGAGCGACACCGTTGCCCCGGCTGCTGACCCATTTTCAGAGTGGACAGGGGGGCGTGATTTGCAGTGTATGTGCGCAGAAGTTGTCCCATGTAATTGCCATTCAGGAATCTACCCTGTATACATTGCAGTACATATTGAGCCAGCCGGTAACTAAACTTTATCATTTTAAAGTGACATCTGCTGTTTTGGAGGAATTGAAAAAGGTGTCCCGGGACTATTTGCAAACCCATGTAAATCATGCATTTAAAGCATTGGAATTTGTAACCATGCTGGAATAGTACGCATTAGACTTTCATGATTACGCCACAGCCAATTTTTTCACCAGAATCACCGGATGGCTGGGTTGTAAAGTCATCCCGGTTTGCGTGAATAATTACCGATTTCCCAATAATATCCGGAATACTCAGACGGTCATCGTAGAAGGTGAGAAAGGCGTAACCCTGGTTGTTGAGAAGGGGTAGTAAATCGCCAGCGTGATTGGGATGGGATTGATTGGTGGGGTTATAGTGCATACCGGTTTTGTCAAAAGGAGGTGTACAATCTCCTGTTTCATGAATGTGCATTCCCAGAAAAGCAGGGTGCTCCGGCAGCCCGAAGACTTCGGCAGCGATGAGAATGCCGTTATAGGGAGTGGGATAGAACAGAACGCTGCCATTTATATTCGGGTGGCTGGCATTTCCACGGATTCCTGCAAATGCGGCATATTCTTCTCTGTTACATAATTCTAAAAAGTTCTGAACTGCTGTCATAGTAGTTTCCCTTATGATTCTTTTCGTTTTTATACTATGCATTGCAAATTTATATGTGCGAAGTTTGCGTTTAATACTTGAAAATGGGAAGGAGAAACGGTACAATGGTCACTAGCAAGATTAAAAAATCAGGAAATGAGGTACGAATATGGAAAAGACGTTGGATAAGATTGTAGCTTTGGCAAAGTCAAGAGGGTTTGTATACCCGGGCTCTGAAATTTATGGTGGCTTAGCGAATACATGGGATTACGGCAATCTTGGAGTCGAGTTGAAAAATAATGTGAAAAAAGCATGGTGGCAGAAATTTATTCAGGAGAACCCCTACAATGTAGGTGTAGATTGTGCTATTCTGATGAATCCCCAGACATGGGTTGCATCCGGTCACCTTGGCGGTTTTGCAGACCCGTTGATGGACTGTAAAGAGTGCCACGAGCGTTTCAGAGCTGATAAATTAATTGAAGATTATATGGATGAGAACGGAATTGCCCATGAAGGCGGTATTGATGGCTGGTCGAATGAGGAGATGAAGAATTATATCGACGAGAAAGAGATTTGTTGTCCTTCTTGTGGCAAGCGTAATTTCACAGATATCCGTCAGTTTAATTTGATGTTTAAGACCTTCCAGGGTGTTACGGAAGATGCCAAAAATACGGTATACCTTCGTCCTGAGACGGCACAGGGTATCTTTGTAAACTTTAAGAATGTTCAGAGAACTTCAAGAAAGCATGTACCGTTTGGTATTGGTCAGATTGGTAAGTCTTTCCGTAATGAGATTACACCTGGTAACTTTACGTTCCGTACGAGAGAGTTTGAGCAGATGGAACTGGAATTTTTCTGTAAACCCGGTACGGATTTAGAGTGGTTTAGTTATTGGAGACAGTTCTGTATTGACTGGTTAAAATCGCTTGGCATAAAGGATGAGGAAATGCGGGCAAGAGACCACAGCCCGGAAGAATTATGCTTCTACTCTAAAGGTACTACAGATATAGAGTTCTTATTCCCATTTGGATGGGGCGAGCTCTGGGGTATAGCAGACCGTACCGATTATGATTTGACTCAGCATCAAAATACTTCGGGAGAATCTATGGAGTATATGGATCCTGAGACCAATGAGAAATATGTTCCATATGTTATTGAGCCATCTCTTGGTGCAGACCGTGTCACTTTGGCGTTTTTATGTGCTGCTTATGATGAGGAAGAGGTTGGTACTCCGGAAAAACCGGATACCCGTACCGTTCTTCATTTCCATCCTGTATTGGCACCGGTTAAGATTGGTGTATTGCCACTTTCCAAGAAATTGAATGAGGGTGCTGAGAAGATTTATGCGGAACTTTCTAAGTACTATAACTGTGAGTTTGATGATCGCGGAAGTATTGGAAAGCGATATCGTCGCCAGGATGAGATTGGTACACCTTTC
>JAQXNR010000211.1 GCA_029098105.1 Lachnospiraceae bacterium | reverse complement strand
GGCTACCGGGCTGGCAATGCAGACCGCCTGATACTGGAACAGGGATACAAAACAGATGGCAACCACGCTACGTCCAATCAGTTCGACAATTCCGGCGCACATAGGGAGAATGCCGAATCCCATTCCCTGAAGCCCGTTTCTGAGAATAAACAGTACACCCAGAGCGGAGTAAAACAGAGAATTGATGCGCAGAAATTCAGCAGTCTGGGTAATTACCGCAGTTTCTTCTGCATTGACAAAGAGAAGGCTAAGTTGGGGGGCAAAAATCATCATGATTGCCAGCAGGAGAACACAGTAAGCAAGAGACAACTGCAAAGCCTTCCGGATTCCTTCGTGAATTCGTTCTGTTTTGCCAGCACCCAGATTCTGTCCACAGAAGGTGGCCATAGTCAGCCCCAGAGTTTCCAGTGGCTGGGTAAACATAATCTGTAAGCGGTTGGCTGCAGTAACGGCGGCAATGCTTGCTGCTCCGAGAGAATTCACGGCAATTTGTAAAATAATAGAGCCGATTGCAGTAATGGAAAACTGCAGCGCCATAGGAACCCCGATTCCCATTAACTGTTTGCATTTATTCCAGTTGAATGCCAGTTCTTCTCTGGAAAACTGCAGAATAGGGTAGTGCTTTTTCATATATGCCAGACAAAGCAGTGCGGAAATACCCTGGGCAATTACAGTAGCATAGCCGACACCCTTTACTCCCATATCAAAATACAGTACAAATACCAGATCCAGTACAATGTTAATCAGGGATGCCAGAATCAAAAAGTACAGTGGAGTCCGGCTGTCTCCCAGAGCACGCAGAATACAGGACAGGTAGTTATATGCCATAATCGCAATGATTCCTGCAAATACAATAATAATATAGTCATAGGCATCGGTAATGATTTCCTTTGGGGTGTTCATCCATTCCAGTACGGGACGGGTAAACAGCAAAGTTAAAGCAGTCAGCACTGCGGTAAAAATCCCGCAAAGGTATGCGCCGTTTGCAATATAGGAGCGCATTTCTGCATGATTGCCAGAGCCGAAGGATTGGGACACTTTAATGTTAAAGCCGGTGCAGATGCCCATAACAAAGCCGATGACAAGAAAGTTCAGGGAACCAGTTGCTCCTACCGCTGCCAATGCGTTCGTACTGACATATTTTCCTACCACGATTGAATCCACCATATTATAAAACTGTTGAAACAGATTTCCAAACAGCATTGGGATGGAAAATGCCAGAATCAATTTGAGGGAATTTCCCGTAGTCATATCTTTTACCATGTAAATACACTCCTTTCATAACCGCTTTTTCTTGTCACAATGGAGAAAAGCGGTTCCTTTTTTTGATGCAAGTGGCATTATAGCAATGTTTTACAATATAAAAAAGAGAAGATGTTGACATAAATAGGGTATGATATTGACTTTTTTTATAGTGCAAATTTTTGAAATAAAGAATTGGCTTCAAAAAAAACTTGCATTTTTTGAAAAAGGGTGCTATGATATTTAAGATTTAGGATATTACTTATGGTAAAGAGTGGGCTTTGGTCCACTCTTTATGTGTTGTTATGGGGAGAAAAGGCAGGTGAGAGAATGAATAAAAGACAGATTGAAACTCGGACAGAAGAGCTGGTAATGCCAATTGTGACAGAAAATCAGTTTGAACTGGTGGATGTGGAATATGTAAAGGAAGGTGCTAACTGGTACTTACGGGTTTATGTGGACAAGGAAAATGGCATTGACATTGACGACTGTGTACTGGTAAGCCGGGCACTAGAGGCGCGGTTGGATGAGGAAGATTTTATTTCAGAAGCCTATATTTTGGAAGTGAGTTCTCCGGGACTGACGAGACCGTTGAAAAAGGAAAAAGATTTTTTGCGAAACCTGAACCGGCGTGTGGAGGTCAAGTTATATAAGCAGCAGGACGGACTTCGGGAATTTGAGGCAGAACTCATTGCATTTGCGGATGACAAGGTTACCCTCCGTTTGGAGAAGGAGGAAGAGAGGACTTTCGATTTAAAGGAAATTGCAATGATTCGACTGGCGTTTGAATAAAAGCGCGATGAATTATTATGATAAAAACAGTGTAATTATGAATATAATAGGAGGATAAAAAAATGGCAAGAAAGGCAAGCACTGAGACAAGTACCAACACAAATCCGGAGTTGATTATTGCTCTTGATATGCTGGAGAAGGAAAAAGGAATTAAGAAAGAAGTTATTCTGGATGCCATCCGGGTGTCTTTGGAGACTGCGTACAAGAAGAATTTTACGAAAGATGACAAAAACTATAGAGACAGCGCAAGGGAAGATGGCGTGGAGCCGGAGAGACATAAAGAAGAGATTTCCGTAGATGTGGATGCAGATACCGGAGCAGTGGAAGTATTTGCGAAAAAAGTTGTGGTAGAGAAGGTGGAGGATGGTGTTTCTGAAATCAGTCTGGCGCAGGCAAAGATGATAGATGAGAAATACGAATTGGGAGACATTGTCAATGTTTCCGTTACTCCAAAAGACTTCTGCCGGATTGCCGCACAGCATGCCCGCAGCGTCATTGTACAGAAGATTAAAGAGGCAGAACGCCAGAATGTGTATGATACATTCCACAGTAAAGAGCGGGAAGTCGTAACCGGTGTAGTACAGCGGGTGGAGAATAAAACCTATGTAGACCGGGATGGAATCGAGCGTTCCAGCAACCGGGTCATGATTGGACTGGATGACCGCACAGAAGTGGCACTGCTGGAGAAGGAATGTGTACCGGGTGAGCACTTTGTTGTAGGTGAACGGGTTAAGGTATATGTTGTAGAAGTAAAAGAGAATACAAAGGGACCGCATATTGTTGTTTCCAGAACCCATCCGGAACTGGTAAAACGGCTTTTGGAAAAGGAAGTTACCGAAATTGCAGATGGAACGGTGGAGATTAAGGCAGTTGCCCGGGATGCTGGTTCCAGAAGCAAAATTTCTGTCTGGGCAAAGGATGAAAACGTGGATGCGGTTGGTGCCTGCGTTGGATTGAATGGTGCCCGTATCAATGCGATTGTCAATGACTTAAAAGGGGAGAAAATTGATGTCATTAATTGGGATCCGGATCCTGTTGTTTTAATTGGTAATGCTTTGAGTCCGTCCAAAGTAGTGTCTGTTCAGGTATGCTTGGCAGACAAGAGTGCCAAGGTTGTGGTTCCTGACTACCAGCTTTCTCTGGCAATCGGAAAACGGGGACAGAATGCCAGCCTGGCAGCCCGCTTGACAGGATACAAGATTGATATTAAGAGTGAGTCTCAGGCTGCTGAACCGGAGATGGAGGATGACGGAAAAGTATATATTGGTGAAGGCGAGTACATCCATTACCATGCAAATGGAACCCCGAAAGAGGAGCCGGAGAAGGAAAACAATCTTCCTGAGGAGAATGTGGAGCCAGAAGAACTCGCAGAAGAAGATATGTTTGTAGAAACCGAGGAATTGGAAGAAATGTCTGCAGATGAGTTTGAAGAATTTGAGGAACTGGATGAAGAGGAAATGGTAGAATTGGAAGAACTGCCGGAGGAGGAGTAGAATCTACTCCAAGTGCATAAATTAGCCATTTTTTGCATAAAGTCGATTATTTTGGCATACGATACGGTGTGCCCGAATGCATAGAGTAGGAAGTGATTTCATGAATAAAAAACCTGCGACGAGACAGTGTGTCGGTTGTCGGGAAAGTTTTGAAAAGCGGAATTTAATTCGCGTTATTAAGACTCCGGAAGGAGAGATTCAACTGGATGTTACCGGAAAGAGCAACGGAAGGGGTGCTTACCTCTGTAAAAATACAGAGTGCCTCAAAAAAGCCCGTAAGAACCAGGGATTAAATCGTTCTTTGAAAATGGCGATTCCAGATGAAATATATGAGCAACTGGAAAAGGAGTTGAGCGAAATTTGAGTCCGGATAGAAAGTTCCTGAATATGCTGGGGATTGCGACAAAGGCTGGCAAAGTAGTCAGTGGTGAGTTTGCAACGGAGAAAGCGATTAAAGAGCAAAAAGCCTGTTTTGTCATGGTGGCAGAGGATGCATCCCAGAATACAAAGAAGTTATTTACAGATAAATGCAGTTTCTATGAAGTGCCGATTGTGATTTGTAGCAGCAAGGAGGAATTAGGGCATGCCATAGGTAAGGCGTCGAGGGCGTCAATAGCAGTAACCGAACAGGGTCTTGCAAATGCGATTGCAAAGTATTTTGATAGAAACGATATGGAGGTAGTTTAATGTCAAAAATTAGAGTATATGATTTAGTGAAAGAAATCAATAAAGAAAATGGGACGGAAATGAAAAGCGGAGAACTTCTGGAGTTCTTAAAAGGAAAGGGGGTAGAGGTGAAGACGGCTTCCAGCAGTGTAGAGCAGGATGTTGCCCAGATGGCGAAAGACGCTTTTGCTAGTGCAGCCAAGGGTGGAAACAACGGGTCGCAGCCAAAGGAAGAGACGGCAAAAGAAAAGAAAGATGCTGCTGCAGAAAAACCGGAAGCAGCCAAAGAGGCACCGAAAGCCGAAAAAACCGGGAAAGAAACGGATTCTGTTCCAGAGAAAGAGTCCAAACCGGCAGAGGCAGACGCTCCAAAAAAGAAAGAAAAATATTTCAAAAAAGAAGTTCTGGATGAGAATGGAAATAAGCAGGTCATTTATTTTAAAGAAGTAATTGATGAAAACGGAAATAAAAAGATGGTCCGCGTCAAATTAAAAAAGAAAGAGAAAACCGAAGGAAAGTCAGATTCTTCCAATGGATCCAGAGAGAAACGTCAGGGAGCAGACCAGGAAAACCGCTCTAATGACCGAGGAAATGACCGGGGAAGAAATGGTGACAACCGTAACCGGAATAATGACCGGGGAAGAAACGGTGACAACCGCAACCGGAATAATGAGCGGGGTGGTAAGGGTTACGATAACCGGAATAATGACCGGGGAAGAAATGGTGACAATCGCGGAAATGACCGGAATGGACGAGGAGACCGGAGTTATAATAAAGACGGTGACAACCGCAGTTATAACCGGGATAACCGTAATTCAAGACGGGGAGACAACCATATTGACCAGGCAATCAATAGTCTGGAAACATTAGAGAAGCCCAGCAGCAAGAAGAAAAAGGGTGATAAGCAGAAGGATTTGGATAAGTACGACAAGAAGTACCAGGAGGAAACTCTGGAGTATGAGAACCAGTCCAAAGGTGGCAAGAAGAAGAAAAAAGGACAGAAGCCGGAGCCGGAACTGAAGCGCCCGGAGCCGAAGAAAAAAGAAGAAGATACCATTAAAACAGTGGAATTGCCGGAGACTTTGACCATACAAGAACTGGCGGAACGGATTAAGATTGTTCCTTCTGCACTGATTAAAAAGTTGTTCCTGGAGGGTAAAATGGTAACGATGAATCAGGAACTGACCTTTGATGAGGCAGCAGAGATTGCACTGGAGTACAATTATATTGCTGAATTGGAAGAAAAAGTGGATGTGATTGCAGAGATGCTCAAGGAGGAGGAAGAGGACGAGAAACTCATGTCAGAGCGTCCTCCGGTTGTCTGTGTTATGGGTCACGTTGACCACGGTAAAACATCCCTTCTGGATGCCATTCGTTCTTCTAATGTAACAGGGGATGAGGCAGGAGGAATTACTCAGCACATTGGTGCTTCTGTTGTCAAAGTGGGAGACAAAAAGATTACCTTTTTGGATACACCGGGACACGAAGCATTCACGGCTATGCGTATGCGTGGTGCTCAGGCAACCGATATTGCCATTCTGGTAGTTGCTGCAGACGACGGTGTTATGCCCCAGACGGTGGAGGCAATTAACCATGCGAAAGCAGCAGAAATTGAGATTATTGTTGCAGTCAACAAGATTGACAAGGAAAGCGCAAATGTAGAGCGGGTAAAACAGGAATTGATGGAATACGGTCTTGTGGCAGAGGAATGGGGCGGTTCTACTATATTCTGTCCGGTTTCTGCACATACTAAGGAAGGAATTCAGAACCTTCTGGAAATGGTATTGTTGACCGCTGAAATTTTAGAGTTAAAGGCAAACAAAAACAGAAAAGCCAGAGGTGTTGTGATTGAGGCATTGCTGGATAAGACAAAGGGACCGGTTGCTACAGTGCTGGTACAGAAAGGAACACTTCGGGTCGGTGACTGTATTGTAGCTGCCAATGCTTATGGTAAAGTGCGTGCCATGGTGGATGACAAAGGGAAAAAGGTAAGCAAAGCAGGACCTTCTAAACCAGTTAAATTGATTGGTTTGAATGATGTGCCTATGGCTGGTGAGGTGTTTGTTTCTCCTCAGACCGAGAAAGAAGCCCGTACTATGGCAGAAACCTATAAAGCGGTAGGCCGTGAAAAAATGCTGGCAGATACGAAGACAAGATTGTCTCTGGATGATTTGTACGAACAGATTCAGGCAGGTAATGTAAAAGAACTGGATCTGGTCATCAAAGCAGATGTACAGGGTTCTGTAGAGGCAGTAAAACAAAGTCTTATGAAACTTTCTAATGAAGAAGTTGTCATCAAGGTAATTCACGGTGGTGTTGGTGCTATTAACGAGTCCGATGTCGTACTGGCATCTGCCTCCAATGCGATTATTATTGGTTTCAACGTCAGACCCGATGCTATGGCAAAGAGTATGGCAGAACAGGAGCAGGTAGATATTCGTCTGTACAGTGTCATCTACAATGCGATTGAAGATATTGAGTCTGCTATGAAGGGTATGTTAGACCCGATTTTTGAGGAGCAGGTAATTGGACATCTGGAAGTTCGTCAGACTTACAAGGCTTCTGGTGTCGGTACGATTGCCGGTTCTTATGTACTGGATGGTATGATTCAGAGAAATGCCACAGTTCGCATTACCCGCGATGAGGAGCAGATTTTTGAAGGCCCTCTGGCATCCTTGAAACGATTCAAGGATGACGCCAAAGAAGTAAAAGCCGGCTATGAATGTGGTGTGGTATTTGAAAACTTTAATGATATAAAGGAAGGCGACCGTATCGAGGCCTATGTTATGGTTGAGGTACCGCGTAAGTAACAGGTGATATCATGAGGAAAAACAGTATTAAAAATACCCGGATTAACGGGGAAGTGAGAAAAGAATTAAGTATTATAATCAGCAGCAAAATCAAAGACCCCAGAATCCACCCAATGACTTCAGTGGTGGATGTGGAGGTCACCCCGGATTTGAAGTTCTGTAAAGCCTATATCAGTGTGCTGGGAGATGAGAAGGCGCAGGAGGAGACATTGGAAGGTCTTAGAAGCGCAGTGGGGTATATCCGCAAGGAACTGGCAAGAACGGTGAATCTTCGGAATACACCGGAACTGACTTTTATTATGGACCAGTCCATTGAATATGGTGTTACCATGTCTCATAAAATTGACGAGTTGACGGCAGGACTTCGGGAAGAAGAGGATACGGATGGAGAAGAGTAAGATTGTATCATTCTGGAAAGAAATAGAACAGGCAAAAAGGATTGCCATTGGCGGACATATCCGTCCTGACGGAGACTGTGTCGGTTCCTGTATGGGACTTTACCACTATATAAGGGAACAATTCCCGGAAAAACAGGTGCAGGTCTATTTGGGAGAATTTCCGGATTCTTTTCGCTTACTGGAGGGCGTGGAGCAGTTTATAAAGCCTGTGAAGCAGCAGATGGAAGAGGCAGAGGAAGGGCAGGCGTGGGACTTGTTTGTGGCATTGGATAGCAGTAATCTGGAGCGGTTGGAATTTGCTCCGGTCTTTCAAAAAGCAGTCCGTACCGTCTGTATCGACCACCATATTACAAATGAGGGTTACGCCATGATGAATCTGGTCTTTACTTCCAGTTCCACCGCAGAAGCCATTTATGATGTGATTCAGGGGCGGAACGAAAAGGGAGAGGAGAGGCCGGTTAGCAAAGCAGCAGCGGAAGCGTTGTACATGGGTATTGTACATGACACAGGAGTGTTCAAGCACAGTTGTACCACCCGACATACGATGGAGGTTGCAGGGGCGTTAATGGAGCGTGGTGTGGATACTTCCCGGATGATTGACGATACATTTTACCGGAAAAGTTATGTGCAGAACCAGATACTGGGACAGGCATTATTGAACAGTGTACTCTGGGAGCAGGGCAGTGTGATTTCTACTGCTGTATTTGCCACAGATTTTGAAAAATACCATGCAGGGAAAACGGATTTGGATGGCATTGTAGACCAGTTGCGAATTACCCGGGGGGTGGAGGTGGCTGTATTTGCCTACGAAACGGAGGAAGATTCGTTCAAATTCAGTATGCGCTCCAATTCCAAAGTAGATGTCAGTACGATTGCAATGCAATTTGGCGGTGGCGGTCACGTCCGTGCAGCGGGCTGTACCATTTCCGGTACTTATGAGAAAGGTTTGCAGCAACTTCTGGAGGAAATCCGCAAACAGTTATAGATGATGGAGTGAATACAGAAAATGGACGGCATGATTAACATTTATAAAGAAAAAGGCTATACTTCCCATGATGTGGTGGCAAAACTCAGAGGTATTCTGAAAATGAAAAAAATTGGTCATACCGGTACTCTGGACCCGGAGGCAGAGGGAGTGCTTGTGGTCTGTCTCGGGAAAGGGACAAAACTTTGCAATTTTCTGACGGACTGCCAAAAGACCTACCGGGCGGTGATGCGACTGGGAGTGGCTACCGATACGGAGGACATGACAGGAAGCATTCTGGAGGAGCGACCGGTTACGGTGTCAGAGCAGCAGGTTCTCGTAGCGGTGGCTTCTTTTCAAGGCACTTACCAGCAGATTCCTCCGATGTATTCTGCGCTGAAAGTAAATGGCAGGAAACTCTATGAACTAGCCCGGGAAGGGCAGACGATTGTCCGGGAACCCCGGGAAGTCCAAATTTTTCAGATTCGGGTGGAAAAAGTGGAACTGCCTTATGTGACTATGGTGGTGGAGTGTTCCAAAGGGACATATATTCGCAGTCTGTGCCGGGATATCGGAGAAAAACTGGGATGTCTTGGGGCTATGGCAGAATTGACCCGGACCCGGGTTGGGGAATTTTGTGTGGAAGATGCCATTACCTTGAAGGAAGTGGAGCAGCGGGTGCAGGCAGGAGAATTGGAAAATTGTCTGGTTCCAGTTGACAACATGTTCGTGAAATATCCCCAAATCGTGGTGCCACCAGAGAGAAATAAGGCAGTGGACAATGGAAATTCCTTTTCCCTTGAGGGGGTAAGGATGGCCCCCGGCCGAGTTCGGATTTATAAAGAAGACGGAACCTTTATTGGCTTATACCAGTGTGATGAGGAGGGGCTTTTTACGCCCTGTCAATTATTTTTTGTGAGAGGCAGATAGCATGCAGTATTACCACAATTCAAAAGCAATTCAACTAAGTGCAACAGCAGTGGCATGTGGCAAGTTTGATGGTCTGCACAAAGGACATCAGGCATTGTTGCGGCAGTTGGAGAGTTATAAGAAGCAGGGGTTGAAAAGTGCCATTTTTACATTTGATGCTTCCATTGCCCGGATTCTTCCAGAACATTCCGGTTTTATTTGTACCGGACCGGAGCGTCGTTTTTTTCTGGAACGCATGGGAATGGATGTTTTGGCAGAATATGCCTTTGATGAAACCCTGGCAGGAATGGACCCGGAGCAGTTTGTTCGGGAGATTCTGGTAGAGCAGATGGGAGCACAGGCAATCGTGGTTGGGGAAGATTTTCGGTTTGGATACCGGCGTCAGGGTGATATTTCCCTTTTGGAGCGGTTTCAGAATCACTACCATTACCAGTTAAAAGTGGTGGAGAAACAGGCGGATGCACAAGGAAAGATTAGCAGCAGCCGGATTCGGGAACAACTTCTGGCGGGGCGGATTGAGGCGGCACAGGAGATGTTAGGACATCCTTATTTTATTTTGGGAGAAGTGATTCATGGCAGGCAACTGGGCAGAACCATTGGCATGCCAACGGCAAATCTTGCGGTACCCGGCGACAAATTGTTGCCCCCCAATGGAGTATATGTGTCCCGTAATTATATTGGAGACAGGGAAGAAATGTACTATGGCATTACCAACATTGGAAGAAAACCTACGGTAAACGGGGAATCGCTAGGGGTGGAAACCTGTCTGTTTGATTTTAAACGGGATATTTATGGTGAGAATATGCGGGTAGAACTTCTTACCTTTGTCCGGCCGGAACAAAAATTTGCAGATGTGGAGCATTTGAGCCGGCAAATGCACAGGGATGCTTGCTATGGTAAAGAGTATGTGAAGAAATGCAGAGAAAGAAATGCTTGATTTTGAATATATTGTGTGATATTCTTAAAACGCATGCGTGAAAGTGTGCAAATATTATGATTTTGTGTAGAAAAATGCAAAATACTTAGGAGGCTGAACAATGGTAAAAGCAATTGTAGGCGCTAACTGGGGCGACGAAGGGAAAGGGAAGATTACAGATATGATGGCGAAGGAATCGGATATTATTGTACGATTCCAGGGTGGTGCAAATGCCGGACATACTATCGTAAATAATTATGGCAAATTTGCATTACATACCTTACCTTCTGGTGTATTTTATGACCATACTACCAGTATTATAGGAAATGGTGTGGCCCTCAATATTCCGGTTCTGTTTGAGGAGATTCAGTCCATTGTGGACAAAGGTGTGCCTATGCCAAAAATCCTCGTTTCTGACCGGGCGCAGATTGTAATGCCCTACCATGTACTGTTTGACCAGTATGAGGAAGAGCGTCTGGCTGGCAAGTCCTTTGGTTCTACCAAATCGGGAATTGCTCCTTTTTATTCGGACAAATATGCGAAAATCGGCTTCCAGGTAAGTGAGTTGTTTGATGAGGATATATTAAAGGACAAGGTAGAACGGGTTTGCAAGGTGAAGAACGTGATGCTGGAGCATTTATACCACAAACCGCTTCTCAAAGAGGAGGAATTGCTGGATACCCTTCATGAATATCGGGAAATGGTGAAACCTTATGTGTGTGATGTTTCCCTGTTCCTGCACAATGCTTTAAAAGAGGGCAAAACTGTACTGTTAGAAGGACAGTTGGGTTCTATGAAGGATCCGGATCATGGAATTTACCCGATGGTTACTTCTTCTTCTACGTTAGCTGCTTATGGTGCGATTGGAGCCGGTGTTCCACCTTACGCAATTCAGCAGATTGTAACGGTATGTAAAGCCTATTCCTCCGCTGTGGGAGCAGGAGCCTTTGTCAGTGAGATTTTTGGAGAAGAGGCAGATGAGTTGCGCCGCCGCGGTGGAGATGGCGGTGAGTTTGGAGCAACGACAGGTCGTCCGAGACGTATGGGATGGTTTGACTGTGTGGCTTCCAAATACGGATGCAGAATTCAGGGTACAACCGATGTTGCTTTTACAGTACTGGATGTGCTGGGATATTTGGATGAGATTCCGGTATGTACCGCTTATGAATACAATGGAGAAGTAATAAAGGAATTCCCGGTGACTTCCAAATTGGAGAAATGCAAGCCGGTACTTACTACTTTACCGGGATGGAAATGTGACATCCGGGGCATTCGCAAGTATGAAGAGTTACCGGAAAATTGTAGAAAATATATTGAATTTATTGAGCAGGAGATTGGTTACCCGATTACGATGGTGTCCAATGGTCCGGGACGGGATGACATTATTTACCGCAAGAGTTCACTGGGTGGCACAGTAGAAGAATAATCGAGTGTCTTCTTTTGTGCGCAGATAACGTCAGAAAGTTAACACAATGAGAATACCTCATTCAGAATTTTTGTGAGACGCATAGGGTAACCGGCTCGTTCCTGTACGGTCTGGTAACCGTGTTCGGCGATGGATTGGCGTACCTCCTCGTGATTTCGGTAATACTCCACTTTTTCCAGAAGTTCCCGGGCGTCTTCAAAAATAACCAGATCTTTGTCCGGTTGGAAAAATTCCACAATCTCAGGACGGTAGGTTGTCATGAGAAAACCTTTTGCAGAGAGCACGTCAAATACCCGCAGTGGGATTCCGGTGCGGATATTGGGAATGGTAAAGTTCAGATTGATTTTGCTGTTCCGGTAGAGAAAAGGAGTGGTTGTCTGGTAGTCCGCCATTCCACAGTTTTTCACTAAGGGAAGTTCCGGTGTAGGTGCGTTAGTATAAAGAGACACCGGGTACTTTCGGGACAGTTCGCTCAAATAGTATTCCCGTTCTGTGCGGGCTGCTTTAAAACCTAATACAGTAGTAGAAAAAATCAGTCCCAGGTCGGAAAAAGAGCCTGGGGCTTTTTCTAATTGAAAATACTGCTCCAACTGACTCAAAATAGAAGGGGTCAGCATGGTGTCCAGGAGATTACCTCCACTGACCTGTACCTGTGCCCAGATGGCAGCGTCAAAATAGCCGGTCAGGTAATCTGGAAGGTGACGTTTCAGCTGGTCGTATTCATTGCGTCCATAGAGATTGCCAATAAAGGAGATTTCTTCTGTAATGGCAGTCCCTTGCTGGGGAGCATGGGAAATCTGCTCATCCATACGGCGACAGTTTCCTGCCAGAGGGAGATGGTAAATATGGGGAACACCCATTGCATGAAATTCCCAGTAATTGGCTTTGTCAAAGGTGAAAATATAATTGGTCGGGTGGAATACAGATTCGTTATACATGCTAATCAGTGGGGCATCATAGTTCCAACTAATGTAGGGAATTGAAACCCTGTGGCAGGCATTTGCCAGAACAGTGAAATAGTTGATGGAAAACAGGGCATCATAATCTCCCGTGGAGAGTAGTTGAACCAGGTATTCCTCTGTTTCCGGGTCATCGTCATCGTTTTTGCAGATTTTTTCTGTGAAAGAAAAAGTATGTCCGAGTATTTGTAACGCTTCGGTGATGTCGCAGTAATTATAAGCCTTCCACTGGTAGAGTAAGAAATTCATTGAGAACCTCCTGTTAAAATAGGGATTAGAGCATCAAGTAAACGTTGGTTGTCTTCTGGCAGCATCATGCAGATTCGTAAATACTGACTGCCAAGGAAGGGAAAACCGGTACAATCCCGAATCATCAGTTCCTGTTTTGCGCAGTGGGAAAAACAGTCATAAGCGGTGATGGTGGGATTGGTAATTTCCACAAGCATAAAATTGGCTTCGGAGGGGTAGATGTGAACCATACCCGTTTCGGTAAGTTTTGTTGCCATTCGCTGTTTTTCCTGTAAAATCAGTTGTCGTGTTTTTTGTTGGTATTCCTCATCTAAAAACATGATTTCCCCTGCCTTTGCCGCCAGAGAATTGATGGTCCAGGGGTCTTTGTGATGGTTGATGGCATCCCGCAGGCTGGAATTGCTACATATACCGTAACCCAGACGAAGACCGGGAGCAGCAAAAAATTTGGACACGCCCCTTAGCACAACGAGATTTTCAAACTCCCGGGTCAGCCCAATTGCTTCAAAAAGTTCCGGATGTTCACTGAATTCAATATAGGTTTCGTCAATCATTACAGTTATATTATGGTCTGAGCAGGCTTGAAGAATTTCCCGCAATACCGGGAGGGGGAGTGCATTGCCGGTAGGATTATTGGGGTTGCATAAAATCAGCATATCCGTCTCCGGGTGGAAAAAAGAGAGAAGGTCGCTTACATTCAACTGCCAGTCCAATTCCCGGCTTAATGGGAAGTAACGGATTTGTCCACCGCATAGTCCGACTTCTCTCTCGTATTCAGAATAGGAAGGGGCGATGAGAATGGCATCTCTGGGAGAAATGCTTTTTATGACACCGGAAATCAGTTCGGTGGAACCGTTTCCCACTAATATCGTCTCCGGGTCTGCATCCACATAGTTCCCAATGGCATGGCGCAGGGTATGGTAGTCCCGCTCCGGGTATTGGCTGATGACGTCAATATGTTCTGCCAGTTTTGCTTTTAACTGTGGAGAAATTCCCAGAGGATTGACATTTGCGGCAAAACTGACCATTTTTGTGGCATCCACTCCAAAATAGTCTGCCACTGCGTCTACATCACTGCCGTGAAAATCCTTTGGTGGGTTGTTTTTTTCAGTGTTGGAAAGGGTAGGGGTAACACTTGTTGTTCGGTTCATAATAGCCTCCGTTTTCTTTTTATGAGAAAGATGAGAAAAATGTAAACTTTCCGCTGTTCCCATCTTTAAAATTGTCGAAAAAATTGTTATACTATAAATTAGATTATAGTGCTTTTTAGTAGAATTGCAAGTGGGCGGTGTTATTTTGATTGAAAAAATAAAGGCATATTCCAAATGTAAATTTGATATTGAGAATCCTCATATTCTTCTCTCCTGTGAGAATCTGCAGGGGGAACTGACTGCCGGAGAAAGTCTGACACAGAGTTTTGTCATTCAGTCTGCAAATGAAGTTCCCATTACAGGAAACGTAGAGGTGTTTGACCATCGGATACAACTGGTGGAGGGCTCTTTTGCCACCACATCGTTTACGGTTACGTTTGCAGTCAATGCCAAGGGGATGCAGGCGGGCGAGGAGATTTCCGGCATGTTTCACATTCTGACCAATGGCGGCGAATATGATTTGCCGTATGCCTATAAGGTCACGCAAGAGGCTCTTTCTACGAAAGAGGGGAGCGTTTCGAATCTGAAAGAGTTTGCCCAGTTGGCGCAGATGCATTATGAGGAGGCTTTGCGGGTATTCACCAGTGAGCAGTTTGTACCGGTTTTGTGCCGCGGAGAACTTCTGGATGCCTATCAGAGAATCTACCGCAGTCTGCGAAAAAGTGCTTTGACAGGACAGGCGATGGAGGAATTTCTGGTTACTGTGGGGGAGAAAGAGCGGATGGAACTGACTCCCGCACGCAGCAGCGTTGCCGTTTCTTATGACAAAGAGGATGTTTCCAAGGAACTTCGTATTCGGAAAAATACATGGGGCTATGTGAATTTACAGATTCAATGCGATTCTCCCTGCATTTTTCTCAGCAAAAAAGAACTGGACCGGGAGGATTTTATTGGAAATGAAGCCAGCGTGCCCATTGTCATTGCCATTGATGACCTTCCCTCCGCCAACTGTACGGTGGACATCCGTTTTTTCAACACATACCAGGAATTTGTGATTTCGTTAAAAATCAGCCGCCGGGGAAAAGCAAAGGAGCGGACTCCGCTGGAGGTGATGTTTTCTCCTTCGCAGTTGAAGAAGACCTACCAGAAACAACTCCTTGCCGATTATCTGGATTACCGTGTCGGGAAAATCACGCTTCAGGAGTATACTTCCCGCTCTATTGAGTGTGCCAATGAATTGATGAAGTTTGAGGAGCAGAACCACTGGTACCGATTGATTCGTCTGCACATGTACATTATGAAAAAGGACCGCACCAGAGTGGTGCAGGAAATGGAGACCATTTCCCAATATGAGGACAAGATGATTACAGACGAATTGAGTGCCTGTTACTATGGTTACCTGACGGCGTTGTACAGCCGGGATTCCGATACGATTGAACGGGTACTTAAGGAGATTCGGGAAGAATACGAGAAGCAGCCTGACCAGTTTCTGCTATTTTTCATGATTTTGTATTTGGACGAAAGTTATATTGAGGACAAAAACCGTATTTATGAGGAATTGAGCCGGATTTACGATGCGGGTAACAATAGTCCTATGTTGTACTATGAGGTTTGTGAATTATATAATGAATACCCTAATATGCTCCGGGAACTGAATGAGTTTGCCCTGCAGGCGGCATACTGGGGATTTGCGAGAAATTACCTGAACGGGGGAGTGCGGGCACGGTTTATTGAACTGGCCCACAGCAGTCACACATACTGTGACAAGTTGTTTCGTACGCTTGATTTGTTATATCGGCAGCAGCCGGAAGAAAAACTGCTCCAGGTCATCTGTATGGTATTGATGAAAGGACGAAAAATGGAGCAGCGTTACCATCACTACTATGCTTTGGGAGTAGAGCGTTCCTTTAAACTGATTGGATTGATGGAATATTACATGAAAAGCATGGATTATGACCAGTATACCATATTGCCACAGCAGGTTGTAATCTATTTCAACTATGAGGAACAACGGTTAAATGAGCGGCAACTCGCTTATTTATATGCAAATGTGGTGGTGAACCGGGAGGCGTATGGTTCCTGTTATGAGGAGTACCGGGAGCCGATTCTCCAATTTCTGATGCAGCAGGTGGAAAAAGGAGCCATGAACCGGGATTTGGCAATTCTGTACAAAGAGTTTTTCAAGGACGCCTCTGTTGTGGCAAGTGTGGCAAAGCATTTGCCCAACGTGTTATTCAAGCAGCGGTTTGTATGCGCCAATCCGAATATTACTACAGTTTTGGTGGATTATGATGAATGTACGGATACCCGGCAGGTACCTGTAGTGGATGGAGTCGCTTACGTTGACCGGATTACGGAGCACACAAATCTGACACTGGTAGACCGGGAGCATAAGCGTTATATTGGCTCTGTTCCCTATGAACTCTTTCCGATTATGGAGGACGAGAATTTCTTACCGGTGTGTTATGAAGCCGACCCGAAATCCTTCCCTGTGTTACTGCGACTGGCGGATTATGCAGAGCGTGGTGGTGTTGTAGATTATGAAGTCGTTAAGGTTTATAAAGCACTTTTAGAGTTTGATACGATTTCTGCCGAATACCGGCGGCGCTTAAACGGTGCTATTCTTCACTACTATTACCAGCAATATGAGGGAGATATTTTTGAAGAATATTTGCGGGAATGCAAACTGGATTTATTGGAGGAGGAGAACCGCAATCTGGCAATTCGTTATATGGTGGACCGGGAACTGTATTCTCTGGCAATGGAAGCTGTGCGTACCTATGGCTATTACGGACTGCCGATGGAACAGATTCAGAAACTGTGTACCTTCTTTGTGGAAGAGGAGTCTGTGGAATACGATGAGTTGTTGATGACAATGGCATTTGAACTGTTCCATAACGACAACTATAATGAGGCGGTTTTAAAATATTTAATTCGCTTTGCAAAAGGCGGAAATCGGGAATTGCTTTCCATATACCAGACGGCAGTCCGGCTTCAGTTCGATACTCAGGATTTGGAAGAGCGGATTGTTACCCAGGCGTTGCTGTCTGACTCATACAGCGCAGGGGTTATGGAGGCATTTGTGCAGTATACTCACAAGAATCCCAATACCTTTTTGTATGAAGCATTTCTCAATATTATGGCCCATCGTTTTTTTATGGAACAGAAGAAAGTTCCGGGAGAAATGCTGGGATGCTGGTTGCAGGCTTACCGCACCGGGCATTTGAAATACCCTTTGGGACAGGCTGCTATGCTTCTTGCCTGCTCTGACAGCCGGGAACAGTCCGAGAAGGTCCGGGATGTCATTGAGGCTGTGATGCAGGAATTTGTAAGACATGATATGCTGTTTCCTTTTTTTCAGAAATTTGATGGTCTTGTGGAATTACCAAAGGAAATGTACATTAAGAGTTTTTTGATTTACCGGTCCCAGCCGGGACATCATGTGGATGTACACTATTACCGGAAAGGACCGAAACGTCCACAGTCCCATACGGAGCGTATGCGGGAATATTTTGACGGATATTATGTAAAAGATTTTGTTCTGTTCGCGGACGAGGAATTGCAATACTATGTCACGGACGAAGAAGATGGTGTGGTAAAGCGGATAGAAGCAGAGGAACTTTCTTTGCAGCCTTACCTGCAGGGAAAACAGGAATCCCGTTTTGCTATGATTAACCAGATGCTCACATACCGGGATACCCAAAATGAGGAAACATTTCAGGAGATGCTGCGGCTTTATATAAAGGATTTATATTTGATTGATTCCAATATGACATTGCTGTAGTTTTGAAAACTTTCAGAAGGAGTCGTGCTATGAAAAATTGGATGATAGGAATGGATTTGCAAATGGAATATGCCCAGTTCTGCTATTTTGATGAGGAGAATAAGGATGCGGTGTGCCTGTCCGAAGAAGAAGGCGAGGAGGCCACACGGTATGAAAATAATCTGTTCTTTCTGACAGAGGACAAAAGCTGGCACTGCGCTGCTCAGGCACAGGAATTGTACATGACAAAGCCGGGACAGTATTATACGGATATTCTGAAACGGTTGGAGGACCGCTCTGTTATTATTGTAGACGGACAGGAATACGACTACACAGATTTGTTTTGTATTCTGGTGAAATTGCAGTTGGAACAGTGTTTCGGTGAGGATTTGTCGGGACTTTCTAAACTGGTCATCTCTTCTCCTATGGCAGATGCTCATCTGAATCGGGCGGTACACCGTCTGGCAAAGTTTTTGAAACTGGAACGAGAGCAGGTGGAATTGGTTAGTCCGGTGATTTCCACTCTATTTTATGTGTTTGCACAGGACACCAGTGTATGGAGCAATGGGGTGGCACTATTTCACTATGGAAACCAGGGAATGCAGTTCGAACGGATTCAGGTGCAGCGTTACCAGAGACCTATGAAAATTACAGTGACAGAGGAAACACTTTTGGATATGCCTGCCTGGGATGCAGAGTCGCAGGAAAAAGATGAGGCATTTAAAAATTTGTGCAGAACAGTTTTTGCAGGAAGAAATAATAATGCTTCCGGTGTGTATTTGCTGGGAGATGGATTTTCCCAGAACTGGCTGAATGCGTCTGCGGATGCTTTGTGCCGGGGACGACGCGTGTTTGTGGGGCAGAATTTGAATGTAAAGGGTGCCTGTTATGCGGCAGCCAGTGGTTCCGCCACCATCAGCCAGGATGGCAGCATCTATGTAAAAGCACCAGGCATGATTCACTATGACATCGGAGTAAAGGTGTGGTACCAGGGCAGGGAGCAGATTGCCCCCATTGCGTTAGGAGAGCAGGAATGGTTTAATATTGACGGAAGTGCCACTATTTTTCTGGATGAGACAAATCGGATTGAGATTGCCATGTACCATCGGGGAAGGAATGAACTGGTTAAGGAAATCATTGAGATTAAAGGTTTGCCGAAACGTCCGCCAAAGACAACAAAACTTGAGATTCGAGTACGCTATTTGGATGAGCGCCGGGGAGAAATCTGTATTCGTGACAAAGGATTTGGAACGATGTATCCGACTACCGGCAAGGTATACCGGAAGGAATTCATGCTGCCGGAGGAAGATTGAACATAAAAGCGAGGTAGATTATGGGAACCGTAATTTATTGTGAGACAAAGGAAGCGACAACACCATATATTTTTACAAATACCCGGATTGCGGTATATTCCTATGAGGAAGTGTGTTACTATATTTTTCACAATCCCTCTCTGGTAACAATGGAATACCTGGGACGGGATTTCGTGGAATGGGTATCAGAAAAACTGGAAATGAAAGAACTTGCAGAGCAGTTGCAGGAACTGTTGGAGCAGGATACATCCCTGTTTGACTATTTGGAAGTACTTCTGCTGGCGGCGAATTATTACAGCAAAGATGAGGTCGCATTGCTGTTTGAACGGATGAAAACAGAGGCTTCTCTGCCAAAAGTGTTACAACTAAAAAAACAGGCAGATGGATTTTTGGATTTTCAGAAATATGTCCGGGCGATACGGATTTATGATACGATTCTTTCTCAGGAGAGTCTGGAAGGCGAATTTGCCTCCACGATTTACCACAACAAAGGGGTTGCGCTATCCCGTAATTTTGAATTGCAGCAGGCTTTGAAATGTTTTGAAAATGCATATGAGGCATACCCGAATGAAGTTTCATTGGGTTGCTGCCTGACGATTTATTTTATGATGCAGGATTTGGACGGGGCAAAACAGGAAGCTGAGCGGCTCGGCGTGGAGAATGCTGTATATGAGAGAATTCTTTCGGATTACCAGCGCAGTGAAGAGGGCTATGAACAGACCGATGCCTATCTGGAATTTTCCCGGGCACAGGAAGATGCCCGGTATGGTCAGGAGAAAAATGCTGCGAAACGGCTGGACAAACTGATACAGGGCTGGAAAGAGGATTACCGTACTCAAACTACATGATGACAGGTGAGGTAGATTATGGCAATAATTGACAGGATGAAAAAACGGTTTCGAAAAGTAAAAAAGACGAAAGAGGCGGAGATTGTCCGGGAGGCAGAAGAGGAACTGCTGGAGGATGAGCAGGAGATTTTTGCGGAAAAACAGGAGTATGTCCGTAAAAAAATAAAGCAGCGGGAACTCACATTAGAGGATTACTGTGACCAGCTCATTGATTCCCAGCGGCGTCTGGACCAGAAGAAACTAGAGTACGAACAGGTAACAGCATACCTTACGGATATTCAGTTGATTGACCAGATGACTCAGGAAGAGAAGGAAAACGTGGAAGCGGTGGCTTTTAAACTGGCAACCCTCAATGTTGACCGGGAAGAGTTAAAACAGGAGAACCGGGCATTGACCCAGTTGCAGTTCCGCTTTATGCAGTTACACGAACATGAAGTGCCGGAGGGAATTTCCCATATTGAGGAGCAGGAGCAATACCAGAGTGCCATTACAGGAGATTTACAGAAACTGGAAGAAGAGAGAGTCAACTTAAAATATGAGGAGCGGTTTTATTTAGAGAAACTCCACAACCTTAAGATGATTACCTTTTCCAGTTTGTTTATTGCTGTTATTGCTGCAGGAATTACCGGATTTTTGTATACCCAGTATATTTTTGACATTCTATTTGTGATGCTGATTATTTTGTTTTTGCTGGCAGTGGCGGGAACCGTTATTTTTTTGAAGTACCGGAATGTGAATTATGCCCTTGCCTACTGTCGAAAGCAACAAAAACGTGCAGTACAACTTTTGAATAAAGTCAAGATTAAACGGGTCAATAATCAGGCGACACTGGATTACCTGTATTCCAAATATAATGTGGGAAGCGCCAGAGAACTCACTCTTTTGTGGCAGCAGTACCAGAATATTCTGGAAAATGAGGAGAAATACAAGCGTTCTTCAAAAGAACTGACCCATTATGGGAATTTACTAGTAAAGCAGTTACAGAAGGCAGGCGTGCACGATGCGGATATATGGATTAGCCAGCCGGAGGCATTGCTGGATTCCAGAGAGATGGTGGAGGTAACCCACAGCCTGAATGTACGGCGCCAGAAACTTCGGGAAGATATGGAATTTGACGAGGATGTAATGGATTTGGCGGTTTCCGGGATTCGGGAGCATTTGCAAAAGGAGCCGGAAAAGGCAGTAGTGGTGCAGCAACTTCTGGAGCCATACCAAATCCGGATTTGAAGACTTGCCACAGAGAAAACAGAATTCTCTTATCGAAAAGGGACATAGTCTACCTAGTGTCTGCCGCAATGTTTTTCTATGTTTTTTCTTGACGCCCGGTTGTTTAGAAGTCCCCTTTCTATGTATACGTATCCTAGCGGATGCGGGAACGTTGTCTGAGCGCCGATTGGTTGTTTTGTATGTTTGCCGGGCAAGTTCGTACATAACTGCAAACGCAACGGTACGTAGCGCACCACAATATGTTAGACTGTTGTGCAGCCCTTAAAGACGGACAAAGCGAGGCAAATGCTTGATTTCACATTGGATTCGTTATATAATAGGAAGGCTTACGAAATGCGGAACCGGTATTTGGCAAGTTTTTGTTTAACTATATTTATGGAGGACATACATTATGAGTAAAGAATTAGAAAAGAATTACAATCCCCAGGAGATTGAGGGAAGATTGTATGAGAAGTGGATAGAGAAGGGGTATTTCCATGCGGAAGTGGACCGCAGCAAAAAGCCTTTTACCATTGTGATGCCACCTCCAAATATTACTGGACAGTTACACATGGGACATGCATTGGACAATACGATGCAGGATATATTGATTCGTTATAAGAGAATGCAGGGCTACAATGCTCTGTGGCAGCCGGGAACAGACCATGCCAGTATTGCGACAGAAGTTAAGATTATTAACAATTTGAAAGAACAGGGAATCGATAAAGAGGATTTGGGCAGAGAAGGATTTCTGGAAAAGGCATGGGACTGGAAAAAGGAATATGGCGGACGCATCATTAATCAGTTGAAGCGTCTTGGTTCTTCGGCAGACTGGGAGAGAGAACGGTTTACTATGGATGAGGGCTGTTCTGAGGCAGTCAAGGACGTATTCGTACGCCTGTATGACAAAGGTTTGATTTACCGTGGCTCCCGTCTGATTAACTGGTGTCCGGTCTGTCAGACTTCCATCAGTGATGCTGAGGTAGAGCACGTGGATATGAAGGGACATTTCTGGCATATTAAATACCCGATTGTGGATATGCCGGGACAGTTTTTGGAGATTGCCACAACACGTCCGGAGACGATGCTGGGAGATACTGCAGTAGCAGTGAATGCAGAGGATGAGCGATATAAAGACCTTGTCGGAAAGATGGTAGAGTTGCCTCTTACCGGAAGACAGATTCCTATTATTGCAGACGAACATGCAGATATGACAAAGGGAACCGGTGTGGTTAAGATTACTCCGGCCCATGACCCGAATGACTATGAGGTTGGTAAGCGGCACAATCTTCCGGAAATTAATATGCTGAATGATGATGGTACGATTGCGGATATTGGCGGCAAGTATGCAGGTATGGACCGCTATGAGGCGCGGGAGGCCATGGTCCGTGATCTGGATGAACTGGGATTGCTGGGAGAAGTAGAAGATTTAGTGCATAGCGTGGGTACCCATGACCGTTGCAAGACTGCGGTAGAGCCGATGATTAAGCCGCAGTGGTTTGTGGCGATGAAGGAATTGGCAAAACCGGCAATGGAGGCTGTAAAAAATGGGGAACTGCATTTGATTCCGGAGCGGATGGACAAAACCTATTACAACTGGCTGGAAAATATAAGAGATTGGTGTATTTCCCGTCAATTATGGTGGGGACACCGGATTCCGGCATACTATTGTCAGGATTGTGGCGAGGTAGTAGTTGCCAAAGAAGAGCCAAAGGTATGTCCGAAGTGTGGTAAAACCCACTTCAAGCAGGATGAGGATACGCTGGATACCTGGTTTTCCTCTGCACTGTGGCCCTTTTCTACTTTGGGATGGCCGGAAGAAACCGAGGATTACGATTATTTTTACCCCACAGATGTGCTGGTAACCGGATATGACATTATTTTCTTCTGGGTTATTCGTATGGTATTTTCCGGAATTGAGCATACCGGCAAATTACCATTTCACACAGTGCTGTTCCACGGTTTGGTGAGGGATGATCAGGGGCGTAAGATGAGTAAATCTCTGGGAAATGGAATTGACCCCCTTGAGGTCATTGACAAATACGGTGCGGATGCTCTGCGTTTTACTCTGGTAACAGGCAATGCGCCGGGGAATGATATGCGGTTCTACTGGCAGAGAGTGGAGGCAAGCCGGAACTTTGCGAATAAGGTATGGAATGCCAGCCGTTTTATTATGATGAATATGGAAAAGAGTGATTTTTCCAATGTCACTTTAAAAGATTTAACCGATGCCGACAAATGGATTTTGTCCAAGGTCAATAAACTGACAAAAGAAGTTACGGACAATATGGACAAGTATGAATTGGGAATTGCGGTTACGAAACTCAATGACTTTATATGGGAGGAATTCTGTGACTGGTACATTGAGATGGTAAAGCCACGTCTGTACAGTGATACCGACGAGACAAAAGCAGCCGCACTCTGGACTTTGAATACAGTATTGATTACTTCATTGAAATTGCTACACCCTTATATGCCGTTTATTACCGAAGAGATATTCTGTAATTTACAGGACGAGGAGGAATCCATTATGGTGTCTGACTGGCCGGTATATAAAGAGGAGTGGAACTTTGAGAAGGAAGAGCAGGATGTGGAACTGATGAAAAATGCAGTGCGCAACATCCGTAACTTGCGTGCCGAGATGAATGTGGCACCGAGCCGTAAGGCAACGGTTTATGTCGTTTCCGGAGAGGAAGCGGTAAGAGAGACCTTTAAGAAAGGAAATGTGTTCTTTGCAACGCTGGCCTATGCTTCCGAGGTACTGGTACAGGCAGACAAGGAAGGAATTGCAGAGGATGCGGTTTCTACTGTTGTACCACAGGCAGTAATTTATATGCCGTTTGCAGATTTGGTGGATATTGAAAAGGAACTGGAACGTCTTACCAAGGAAGAAAAACGATTGCAGGGTGAGATTAAGCGCTGTGAGGGGATGCTTTCCAATGAAAAATTTGTTGCTAAGGCACCAGTTGCTAAGATTGAAGAAGAAAAGGGCAAACTTGCCAAATATTCTGATATGTTGAAACAGGTTCAGGAGCGATTAGGGCAGTTGAACCACAAGTAATAAAGGGGAAACGTTATGTATGACGAGTTGACGCAGAGTGATATTGACAAAATGCAGGAGGAAATCGAATACCGCAAAGTAACGCTTCGTCATGAACTGCTGGAGCATGTGAAAACAGCCCGTGCCCAGGGAGATTTGAGCGAGAATTTTGAGTATTATGCGGCGAAGAAAGAGAAGAATAAAAATGAAAGCCGCATCCGGTATTTGGAGCGGATGATTCGCACTGCAAAGATTATTCAGGAATCGGAAAATGAGGACGAAGTAGGACTGAATACAAAAGTGACGATATATATCCCAGAGGATGATGAGGAAGAAACGTATAAGATTGTGACGACGGTAAGGGGAGATACTCTTGCCGGGAGAATCAGCAATGTCTCCCCTCTGGGAAAAGCGTTGATGGGACACCGGGTGGGGGATACGGTAACCATCCGGGTCAATGACAGTTACAGTTATGAGGCAAAGATTCGTTCCATTGAGAAGATTGGGGAAGAGGAATCCGACAAGATGCAGGAGTTCTGAATTACTTACCAACATGCGTTGTGCATTGCCTGGGAAAGCGTGGATTCCAGAGAGTCCAGCATGTCAACCAGATTGTTTGACAGCGTTTCAATCGGAGGTTCGTTATGATTTCGAATCCATTCGATGAAAACATGGTGAAGTCCTCCGGCGATGAATTGTCGCTGCAATTTGAGAATTTGCGGATTGTGGTTCTGATAGGAAATGAGAATTTCTGCAATGCTGTCGAATACTACAAGTAAAATATGAGACATATTACAGTCCACCAGATGATTTACAAATTTTGGTGCGAAATAAATGCTCTCCAACAGGAAAGTCAGTAAAACAGTAGCGTTTTCCAGACTTTTCGGGTTGGGGAGTTTTTTATAGCGGGCAATAAAGTTTTCCTTGAAAATTGTAGTAAGGACATCGTCAATCGAGTGGTAATACTTATAGAAGGTTACCCGTGCCACTCCTGCCCGCTTGCAGATGTCCGTAACGGTAATATCTTGAAACTGTTCTCCAGAGAATAATTGTATAGTTGCATTCATAATACTTTCCTGGGATAGAAGGCTATCCATTCTTGCTTTTTTCATAACGTCTCCTTTTTAAATCTTTTTCATATGATTTTATATCCATCATATTCCAGTTCCTGTTTTTTACTGCGAACAAATTTGGAAAAGTGTTTGTTTTTGACGATAGAATTCGACATTTTGGTTGTCTAAATCGGAAATTCATCATATAATCTATCATAAACTAACAGTTGAACTAACACTTGTTAGTTTTAATATACAAAGGATGGGGTGATTTGTCAAATACCTAAGAATAATTTTGAAAAGAAAAGGAGAGATGGAAATGTTCGAAGGATATCATTTGAGTACATACATTATTATGATAGCGGTTGTTTCTTTTTGTGGATTTCTGGTAGAAAATATCTGGCTTGCATTTACAAAGGGGTATATCGATAACAGGAATATGAATGCTCCTTTTTTGCTGGGGTATGGTCTGCTTTTGGTGGCATTCTATCTTATATTTGGAACGCCGAAGAAAATGCGGCTGTTTGGTAAGGCGTGTCCGGTGTCCAGACGGCTGGGGCAATATGCGCTGTATTTTGCGGCGGCCTTTTTGGTTGTCAGCTTTTGTGAGGTATTGCTGGGAAGTGTAGTAGAATGGTTGTGTAAGGTTGAGGTATGGAACTATACCAGACTACCTTTACATATTACAAAATATACATCAATACCTACCAGTACCGGTTTTGCCGCCATTATTTTTGTTGCCATGAATTCTGTATTTACGCCTCTTATGAATGGACTGGAGGGAATCTCTGCGTCGTTTGCGATTCCTTTATCAGTGGTACTGCTGGTTATACTGGTGGGGGATTTCCTTGTTAATGCGGTGCGTATCTATCAAACGCAAAGTTTGTATACACTTTGGAGAAAAGATTTTAATAATTCTGGTATATTATGCT
>JAQXNR010000210.1 GCA_029098105.1 Lachnospiraceae bacterium | reverse complement strand
TCCTCCTGGGACCAAGGTTCACAGCCCCAGCCCATACCCTTGTCGAAGGGATGGCTCTCCTCCCAGTCCTGGTAGATTTTTAAAAGGGTTTCATTGATGACAACGTCGCCGCTTTCCTGAAGACATTCTACGATATTGGTTACTTTAGATACATTTACCATGCCACCGGAACCGGTACCACTTTTATAGTAGTGATTCTGTATTCTGCCGAAAATGGATACCCGAGTACCCTTATTTAGTGGGAGGACATGATTGCGGTTTTCCAAAAGGACACAGCCCTCAGCCACTGTTTTTCGTGCAGTTTCTAAATAGTAATTCCAATCCAAAATATGTTTTGTACTCATGTAATCAAGCCTCCTTAATCTATCGTTCTATTATTTATATTTTCATTTTACTTGTAATCCGTTCAAATATATATTAAATATGTCGCATTTATAGCAAAATTCGACTGTGAAATATAACAAATTTCTTTCGAAATAATAAGTAGTAATTTTCATTTGTCGGCGAGTATGCTACACTAGTCAGTGGTTCTATAATGGTATATTTTATATTAAGAAATGTAACACGAAAAACAGGGAGGGTTTGTTATGTATGAAAAGTTGAATTCGAAGGCGAGAGGACTGATGCTGCTCAGTGAAGTGATTCTGTCAGCCATTCTTACCGCAGTGCTGTTGGTCATCTGGTTTTTTATTAAGGATGTGAATTTACCGGTGTCAGCAAATTGGATTTTTGTTGTGTTGGCGGTAGTATGGATTGTGTCGATGATTTCTCCGTTTGTTCGTTATGAGAGATACCGGTATCGTTTTACGGAGGAGGAAATTGACGTAAAAGAAGGTTTTCTTGTGGTGCAGCGCAATGTTGTTCCGATTGAGCGGCTGCACAAGGTTTCTATGGTGAGTGGTCCCCTGGACCGTCTGTTTGGTCTGTCCAAAGTAGTGGTGACAACAGCTGGCGGGGATGTAACGATTCGTTTTCTGGAAACTGCACTGGCAGAAAAAATTGTGGACCGGTTAAAGGTGCGCATTAATTCCTATGCGATTGCGAGCCGCCGGTGCGAGGCACAGGCAGTTTCAGAAGAAATGAAAGCAGATGAGATTTCAGAGTAAGGGGACAAGGGTATGCAGAATAATGTGAATTTAAAAGATTCCCAGTCTCCAACGGAAATTGTGAGAATGCGGAATCATTTTACTTATATTTTTGAACAGATGTGGGGAATTATTGCGGTCATTCTGGCGATGCTGCTGGGCAATGCAGAGAGTTTTGAACTGGCGGCAAAGTTGATTTCCCAGGGTAATATTTTAGAAGGGTTGTTAGCTTTGGGCGGCACATTTCTGGTTCTTCTTTTGATTTGTCTCTGGTTTGTAAACCGATGGTATAAAACGAGCATTACGGTGAAAGATGGTACTGTGACGATTGAACGCCGTACTCTGAACCACTATGTGAATGCCATTGCGGTACAGAATATTTCTAACATCAATCTGGAACAGAATTTGTTCGAGATATTGATGGGGACTTATAAACTCAAACTGGACACAAACAGTCTGTCTACAGCCAGTACGACGGATGTGAAGATTGTGTTGAAAAAGAAAGATGCCTATATGGTAAAGAATCTCATTATGAAAATGATGAAGGAGGCAGAACAGGAAGGGGAGCAGGAGGACTACCGGGAACCGGATGGGGTTTCCCGGGATGATTCCCTTTTGGCTGAGAATACGAAGGCGTTTGATGTTGATATGATGGAGGAGCAGGAAGAGGATTTTTACGACGTGACCTATTCCATAAAGGAGATTTTAATCAACTGTCTTGTGGATACCTCTATTACACTCGTACTATTTGCTCTTGCCTTTTTTGTCTCTACGATTATTACGGCGGTGGCTACGATTGGAACGGCAGGAAGCATTCTGGCATCCCTCGGCGGGTTCCTGATTCAGGTGGTGGTAGCCGGCTCTATGATTGCCGCCATTATAAAGCAGTGGCTGAATGATTTTCGTTTTCGTGCGAAACGGTATAAGGACAAAATATATGTGAGTTGTGGTCTAATCAAGCGGAGAAAATATGCAGTTCCGGTGGACAAAATCAATGCGGTCTGTTTTCAGGCTACCTTTTTGGGAAGACTCAGCAAACGCGCCTATGTAAAAGTAATCAATGTAGGTGGCGAGGATGAGGATGTAGACGGAATGAAAATTCTGCTGGCAGGAACCCAGGAGGAATTAAAGCAGCGGCTTGCCATTCTGTTACCTGAGTTTACTTTTCCGGAGAAAGCAAACATACAAAAACAGCCGAAACGGGCGTTGGTAAGACAAATTGTCCTGAGTGCCATATACCAGATGATTTTCTGGGGTGCTTTGTTTGCAGGATTTGCATTGGCAGCATATAAGTTTGATGGAGGTTTGCCTTCGATTCCCGTTCCTCTGATTGTAGGAGTGCCACTGGCATTGTTTGTATTGCAACTGGTCGGCAAATTACTGGCTTATAAAGTAACCGGGTTTGCGGTTTCCGAGGAATATCTGGTCATTTCCCGGGGAATGTTTGCTGCCAGCACAACGGCAATTCCTTATAAGAAAATACAATACCTGCAGTATATGCAGGGACCGATTGAGCGGCGTCTTGGATTGCAGCGCGCCAATGTGTTTATTCTTGCCAGTGCCTTTAGTCAGATGCAGGCAATGGGTGAGTTTTCAGTGGAAGACTATGACAGAATAACGGAACATTTCCGGAAAACCTATTAGATATGAAGTTGAGTTTTTATTTATAGTTTTTTAAAATTATCACACAACAAATATATCCGCAATTCCATTTTTGGTATATTTGTTTATTGCTATAGATTATTGGATGTTTGAAGGAGTACTGCATATTTCCAATACGATTTTTGTTCATGTCGTTTTCGCTTAGCGATATTACATTAATATCATTGAGTATTTCTTTCCCAAAATACTCAATATTTAAATAAGTTTTTACCTGTAACTCGGGTAAAGAAATAAATTTGCCGCGCAATAAAAAATGTGTTTCAAATATTTCAATATTATTATATGAATGATAGTCAATACCAAGTTTATTTATATCCACACCTAATTTTTTAAAGAAAGACATTTGTTCATCGGTTAAAATGGATTTAAATTGTGGCAAAGAACTTTTGTCTTTGTCCAGTATGGTAATATCATGTGGAAAATCTATGATGTGTTTAGTATCGATATCTATCGTATACGGATAAAAATTATATATCATTTTTTTGCCTCCTATTGTTGCAAAACAGAGTTTATGAATACAACTGTAGATATGTATTCATAAACTCTATAGTAACGCTTGATATTATGGTAAATCTATAAAATCCAAGTCACAATAAAATCTGCAATCGCATCCGCTATACTATCGGGAATCCCAACTGCTGTAAGGGCACGAGCAATTCCATACCATGTCCAGGTATCTACTGTATCTAACGCGTTAATAATTTTATTGCCATACTTTTTAAATGCATTACGCACAGTTTTAGATGGAATAATATCTACATGTTTTACGAGATATTTTACTGCTTTTTTAACTGTTGATTTAACTGCTCCAACAGCACCACGAGTTGAAATTCCTTGATTTACTTCTTTTTTTACATATATTATGCATTCATCCATTTCTGTTTTGGAAATGCCCTCTTCCTTTAAAATATCCTGTATGCTTTTACCGGATATAGAGTTTTCGTCAATACATAATAGTTC
>JAQXNR010000209.1 GCA_029098105.1 Lachnospiraceae bacterium | reverse complement strand
TACACCATCAAAGATGATGCTGTTCCAGTTACCTGATTAGGTGTTGCGTCTATATTTACTTTTTCAAAACCATCTGTTTAGATGGTTTGTTTGCTATGCCCTTTATTTCTTGGCTGTCCTCTACTTATTTGTTTCAAACTTCATTTCCTCCCTTTTTATACTATAAGATATTGAGTTTTTTTATTATGTTACATAGAATATAACACACTATTTCCTCTATGATAAGTGACCAGAGTCATATCTGCACGTGACAAATGTCACATTTTGCAAATAAACATATAGTTAAAGAACTCTATGAACACTCTGACAACGCAGAATATAGTGAATGCATTATTACATATATGGCCTCTGATTATTTTGAATTAATGCAAATTATTCCTCCCACTCCATTTTTTGTCCATCGGTCCAGACAGTTACCGCTCCTGTGTTGGAAGTAATCAATGTCTTTGTTCCACAGGCATCCAGTCGGTTTAATACCTCTTGGTGAGGATGACCATAACGATTATTCTTACCACAGGAAATCAGAGAAAGAAACGGATGCACCTGATTCAGAAAATCCTCACTGGTAGAATTCTTCGAACCGTGATGGGCTACCTTCAGCACCGTACAAGAATTCTCCTGTACTTCCCGTAACCATTGCGTTACCTGTTCCTCTCCTTCCCCTTCCAAATCTCCGGTAAACAACATGGAAAAAGACTGGTAGCGCAACAGTATCGCAAGGGAATCTGCATTGGTATCTTCCCCGCTGCTCCCTGGTTGTGGGTTCAGACAAAGCATCTGGCACTGACCAAACCAGTACTGCTTCCCACCGGACCATTTTCTTACCGGAATTCCTCTTTTTTCTGCCAGGCGGCATAACTCAAGGTATACTTCGTCCGGTTGTGAAATGTCTGGAAGTACCAGCGTTCCAATGGGAAAACCCTCCTGCAGCAACTCCCGCACTGCTTTTATATGATCCATATCGGAATGACTCACAATAGCATAATCCACTTTTGTAATTCCCCGACTTTTCAAAAAAGGAGCATAAATATTGTCATATAACCCGGACTCTGTACTGCTCCCTCCGTCCATTAAAATAGTCTTTTTCTGGGGTAATTCCAGAACCAGTCCATCCCCCTGCCCCACATCCAGCATAGTAGTTCGAAGAGAGTTAGAAGAACCTTGCACAATTCCAATGACAACTCCACTGACTACAACAATACCTGCTATTACTACCGCTCTGCCAGTCTTTCCCCTCTTCTTGCCCTTTCCTGCCTCTCTTCTTGCAGAAAACCAGATTAAAAATAGGATTCCCACTCCGGCATACAACAGTAACTGCCACCAACTCGGCTGCCCGGTCACAAAATGGGCAAAGGGAAAACGGTTCGAGCAACTGCTTAGAAGTTCGTTACATTTCAATACCAATGTAGCCGGAAACAGGACAACTCTCCCCCATTCCATGCGGACATAAGACAACAGCAAGCCAATCACCGCAGACGGCAACAACAAAGACATCAGAGGAATTACCACCAAATTCAAAAACACCGCATATATCGGAATTTCGTAATAAAAATAAGCAATTACCGGCATGGTCACCAGTTGCACCGAAACACTGCATAAAAAATTGTCTTTGCATTTTGTTTTCCAACTTTTTTCTTTCTTACCATATCCCGCCGAAAGGCAGGGATACACTGCACCAATTCCCAAAATTGCACCAAAAGAAAGCAAAAATCCAGCATCCAGAAATTGCAACGGTGCCCGCCACAGTATAACCAGTCCCGCCAATGCCATTGCTGACAACAAATCATACGTCCTGCCAACCACCTTTGCCAACAGCACGACCGCAAACATTATTGCCGCCCGTTCACAGGAAGCAGACATCCCCGCAAGAAATGCATACAAAAAAACACCTGCCGCCGCAATTAGGGAGGCTGCTGTATTGGGCAGTTGAAATCTTCGAAGAATTCCCAACAGTACCATCCCCATAAATCCAATGTGTAGTCCGGATATGGCAATAATATGAGAGATTCCCGCTTGCTGGTACTGCTTCTTTATACTGTCATCCAGATTACTTTTTTCTCCCAGCAAAATCGCCTGTAAGATTCCCGCTTCCTTCGAGGAAAGCAGTATTTGCAGACGTGCTGCGAAATCCCATCGAAGTTGACGCAAGGTCTCCCGAATCCGCCAGTAACGGGAATCCATAATTTCTATTTGTTCCCCTTCCATCTGGCAAACCACATTTCTCCCCCGATAGTAGCGGTATGCATCAAACCCACCAGGATTGCGGGCATGCTCCAGTGGCTGTACCATTCCCTCGCAACGGATTCTCTGCCCCAATTTGCAGGAAGGCGTACTTTCAGTGACAAAAATCAGTTTTTTTCGGGAAGTATACCATTCCTCTCCATTCACATACCGCAATTGATTCAAATAAATACGGCAACCTTTGGAACCGTACTCCACCCGTTCCACCTGCCCGGTTACTGTCATCTCTACTTTTTCTTCCTGACAAAGAACTTCCAAAGCAGAAGGTTTTTGAGCCTCTCTGCAACAGAACATGCCCCAAAAATAAAAAAATACAAACAGCAGCAAAACCGGTCTTACTCCGTTGGTGTACGCATACCACACCCCCAGCAAAACCGCTCCTGCTGCTGTAACTACGATACTCCATTGTGCCTGCATGTAAATGCCGGCCTCTCCAAGGACAAAGCACACAAACATCAGCAGCAATGGTCGTTTATTCAATTTGATTCTCCTCACTACATATTCACCTAGTTATCTACAATATCCAAATTCCGCTCAAAAATCTGATTGAAAGGAATATTTCCATTGTATAAAGTTCTCTGCTCCCCTTCAATGGTAAAGGAAACCTTACTAACCGTAGACAATTCGCACAGGGAATTGACCACAGAATAAATTACAACCTGATCCTGGACATCTTTTCCCAGTTTCATAAATTCCTCGCTAAAATCCACATAACAGACACCATCCTTGGTGGAAACAGAAATCAGTCTGGTTCCTTTAGGAATTGTATTATAATACCCCTTTTCATCCGTTCCCTCAATTAACTGTTCGATGACTAATTGCTCCGCAGACACATTGTTACCCAAATTCATAGGAATCTGAATCGGCTCCAACAAATCTCCGGTCACATTTGTATAATAAACTGTTATATCCTGTACCTGATTGCTGTCATTGCTGGAATTACTGTCAATAAACGAATCCGCAGTCAAAGAACCGATTGCCGAATCATTCTCCATCATCGGTTGGGCATCCACAGTAAAATCTACCCGGTCAATTCCCTCAATCTGAGTCAGGCTTTTTACCAGTGCTGCTCTGCACAAGATTCGTGCTGAAGACACTGCATCATAGTAGGAAACACTTAAATCAATCGTGATGGAACCAGTATCTTCTACCATATAATCCTGTAATTGCACCTTCTCCGGCAAAACGGATTTGTAAGAAGGAGAAGTCATCTCTCTCGTCAATATCATAATCATCTCCTCTGCCTGTTTCTCTGTTTCCTGCCGCTTGTCAAAATAATTGGCTTTTGGCACAAGTTTAGTAGAATCTATACTTACATAATAAAGCACATATTCGTCCTTTTCCGCCTTAACACCATGCGACTCTTCATCTTTAGAGGAACATCCACTCAGCACACAAAAGCACATTAAAAAACACAACAAAATTGAAAACTTTCTACTCGTCATCTGTTTTCCCTCCTTCTTCAGGGAAAGGAACCTCTGATGTGTTCTCTTCTATACCGGTATTCATACTTTCCTCTCCAGACTCTGGTGTCTCTGCGTGTAATACAACAACCTCCGGCGTATCCATCTCTTCCGTATGCAGTACTACTACATCCGGCTCTGCATTCTGCAACGGTGCAGGCTCAGTAACTACTGTACCACTGCCCTTTTCCTCCGTTTTCTCCTCACTTCGGCTCATAAGATTCTGGTTTGCCGCATTTAAAACCTCTCCCAGATTTCCCTGAACTTCTGTTACATTGGGTACCGCTACCGTTGTTGTCACTGCTGCCGCCACCTTCTTCTCACTATGGCGGGATTTGGTCCGCCGTTCCTCATCAGCACTGTTCTGACCTGCTATTGTAGCAGCCATATTCACAGAATAGGTCAAAGGAATCCGCACTGTAAAAGTAGTTCCCTCTCCCGGCTTGCTGTGCAATTTGATTGTTCCATGATGCATGGAAATCGCCCGATGGGTAATGGCAAGTCCAAGACCGGTTCCTCCAGTATCCCGCGAACGGGCTTTGTCCACCCGGTAAAAACGTTCAAATACATGTCCCTGGCAATCCTCTGGTATTCCCACCCCGGAATCCGCAATTTTAACATAAAAATACTTATGATCCGCATTCAGCGTAATTCGAATCCAACCCTCATCAATATTATATTTAATCGCATTTTCAATCAGATTAGACAATGCCAGTGTCAGTTTGACTTCATCAATCTCCGCACTCACCGCCCGGAAACTCTCATACACAACCTCGATGTTACGTTTTGCGGCCAAAGGACGCAAACGTTTCAACAGCAATTCCAACAATTCGTTAATGTTTACTGTAGCTACATTCAGAACATTATTGGATTTCTGGTCCATCTTTACCAGAGAAAGCAAATCATTAATAATTTTATTTTCCCGGTCAATCTCATCCACAATATCTTCCATAAACTCCCGGTATACCTCGGCGGGAATGTCCTCCTGAGTGAGCAGGGAATCTGCCAGTACCTTAATAGAAGTAATCGGAGTCTTCAACTCATGAGAAACGTTAGAAACAAATTCCTGCCGTGACTCCTCCAGTTTATTTAACTTGGCAACCGCACTATTAAACGCCTCCGCCAAATCCCGCATCTCTGTAAATCCATGCACCAGTAAGGTCTCATCTGTTCTTCCCTCTGCAATGGAATTAATGCTCTGGGTAAACTCCCGGAAATGTCCGGTCAGCACCATAGTAATCACCACAGCAACGACAAGAATGCAAAAACAAAACAGCACAAATAAAGTCTGGCTCTGCTGTTTTATATAATCCAATGTATTATAGGAGTCCTTCACTGACGCAAATATTACCATCAGACCAACCGGTGCATTGGCAGACTGAAGATTCTCCTGATCTTTCGACTGCTCCGTCCCCGCCACAACTTCCGTTCCCTGACTGCTACTCAGAAAGGCAGGAATGTAACACTCAATATAATCTCCCTCAATTCGGTTGTTCTCCTCGTCGGACAGAACCCCGGTCATCGCCTTAATCGCATTTTCCGAAACCAAGTACCGCCCCTGATTCAACTGGTAAGTATCGGTCAGAATCTCATAATTGGCATCCACCAGCATAATTCTTCCATCAAAAATCGTAGCCAACTGGTCAATCTGATTCTCCAGATTCCGATTCGTATTCCCGTTAAAATAACCAGAACTGATTAACTGATTCAGCAAAATATTACTCTGGTTAATCGTATAATTCTTCTTCTGTTCTAATACCTTTCTTTCGTAAGTCTTCTGTACAATAACAGAATACAACATAATAAATGCAATCGTCAGGATGGAGAAGCATACAAAAATCATAAAGCGCATACTCCGAAATGCCCCCCGACGAATCTTAATTCTATTACTAATTGGTAAAACCTCCCTTAGCCTGCAAAGTAATATCCCACGCCCCATTTGGTGTGTATATACTTGGGCTCTCCCGGGTTCACTTCTACTTTTTCACGAAGACGGCGCACATGCACATCCACCGTCCTGCCATCACCAGGATAGTCCGAACCCCATACAATATTCAAAAGTTTATCCCTTCCATAAACTTTATTCGGATTCATAGAAAGAACCTCCAGCAAATCAAATTCCTTTGCCGTTAAATTCACTTCTTTACCGGCAATAAACACTCTACGGCTCTCTACATCAATCTTCATATCCCCTGCCTCAATGACAGAAGGTTTCTGAGTCTCCGCAGAACGCTTCCCGTTGCGCCGCAAAATCGCCTTAATTCGCGCCTTTACCTCCAGTATATTAAAGGGCTTTGTGATGTAATCATCGGCACCGTATTCCAGCCCCAAAATCTTATCCATATCATCGCCCTTAGCGGTCAGCATAATAATAGGTATATCCGAAAAATCCCGTATCTGCTGGCATACCTCAAATCCATTCATCTTCGGCAACATAACATCCAGCAAAATAATATCATACTGGTTCTGCCGTGCCATGTCCAGTGCTTCCTCACCATCGTAAGCACAATCGACCTCCATGCTATCCTGCATCAAACTAAATTTTAAGCCCTTCACGATGGATTTCTCATCATCTACTACTAATACTTTCCTTGCCATGTAATTACCCCACTGTTATATTGTCTTTAATCTTATTAAATGTGCCATCTTTGATTCCACTAATCTGTTTCAATTCCGAAATATCACGAAAACCACCGTGTTCCTCCCGGTAGTCAAGAATCGCCTGGGCTTTTGAAGCCCCGATTCCCGGAAGCGTCATCAACTCCTCTGCCGTTGCCTGATTCAGATTCACTCTGCCATCTTCCACTTCCGAACTCGTCTCGGTCCCTTGTGAATTCTTCTTCTCGTCCCTTCTGGGAACATACAATTGCTGCCCATCCGTCAAAGGCTGTGCCTGATTCAACTGTTGTTCATCCGCCTTTTTGGTAAAACCACCGGCTGCCTGCACAGCGTCCACAACCCGGGCATCTGCTGGAAGTTGGTAAACTCCACTATGCTTCACTGCCCCACAGACATGTACATAAATTCGCTCCGCCTGTGTTGTCGCCAACCCATTGTCCGTCCCATCGCCAGAAACGGATGTTACCGAAATCTCTTCCTGTAATTGTGTTGTCTGTTCCACTTCCCCGGAATTCACTGCAAAACCGCAGCCACTAATGAAATAAACAAAAGAAAATACCAAAGCAATCCGGCATCTCCTTCCCTTACTTTTGTATCTTCTCTGTTTGTTGTGTTCTCTCATTGACTCCTCCAATCTGTTGGAAACAGACAATTCAAACACCCATATAGTTATTGTAACGAAAAGCAAAAACAATTACAATAGGCAATTTCTTAATTATTTATTAAATAACGGTTCTTTTAAAATAGCGGTACCAATTCCCTTTGTAGTAAACAATTCCAAAAGCAGACAGTGCTGCAACCGTCCGTCCAGAATATGTACTCTTGCCACACCCTTTTCAATAGCGTCAATACAGTTGTTGAGTTTCGGCAGCATACCGCCGCCTACCACACCATTTTCAATGTAGGCACGAGCCTGGGGCAAATCCATCTCAGAAATCAAAGTTTTCTTGTCTGTGGGATCCATGAACACACCTTCAATATCCGTAAGAAATACCAGTTTCTCTGCACCGATGGCAGTAGCGATAGCACAGGCAGCATCATCCGCATTAATGTTATAACTCTCATTGTTGTTTCCGATTCCAATCGGCGCAATGACCGGAACATAATCATTGTCAATGAGTACGTCAATCAGGTGGCTGTCTACATCCGTCACTTCACCGACAAATCCAATATCCTGTCCTCCGGACAGTTTTTTCTTCGTCTTCATTAAACTGCCATCTTTTCCACAGATTCCCACTGCCTTGACACCATTGCCCTCCATCATGGCAACCAGACCTTTATTTACCTTATTCAAAACCATCTCGGCAATTTCCATAGTCTCGGCATCCGTTACCCGAAGACCATTTATAAACTCCGGCTCTTTTCCCTTTAACCGAACCCATTTGCTGATTTCCTTACCACCGCCATGTACAATAATCGGCTTTAATCCAATCAACTTAAGCAATGCTACGTCCCGAATGACACTAATTTTTAATTCCTCATCCACCATAGCGCTTCCGCCGTATTTTACTACTACCTTTTTTCCATTGAACTCCCGTATAAAGGGCAGTGCTTCGGTCAGGACCGCCGCCTTTTTCATCTCTTCCTGCATATTTGAATTGATTTCCTGCATACTTTTTCCTCCAATTTTCTTTCTATATCCAATATCCAACTCTCTAAAAACACATCGGTAACTGCTGTAATCCTTCTCCCTCCGGAAGTCCAAACAACAGATTCATATTCTGTACCGCCTGACCGGCAGCCCCCTTTACCACATTGTCCAATGCTCCCATAACTACAATGCGATTCGTTCGCTCATCCAGTTTGAAGTTCACATCCACATAGTTACTTCCCTGAACATAACGGGTTTCCGGACACACATCCCGGTCCAGTACCCGGACAAAAGGTTCCTTGCCATAATACTTGTCGTAGGCCGCTCTTACCTGTTCCCAGGTCACGTTCTGACTCAGATTGGCATAGGCTGTAACCAGAATTCCCCGGTTCATCGGCACCAGATGGGGAGTGAAAATAATCTGTATGTCCTCACCTGCCGCATATCCTAACTGCTCCTCAATCTCCGGAGTATGACGGTGAGTCAAAACCCCGTAAGCCTTTATGTTTTCATTTACTTCACAGTATAAATTAGCCGTCTTGGAACCCCGTCCCGCACCGGTTGTACCGGATTTCGCATCTACAATAATAGACTGGGGGTCAATCAGTTTTTCTTTCACAAGCGGGTACAGAGACAAAATACTGCATGTAGTGTAGCAGCCCGGATTAGCAACAATTCTCGCCCCGGGAATCTTCTCCCGGTTAATCTCACAAAGTCCATATACCGCTTCCTCAATGTACTGTGGCGCCTTATGTTCTATTTTATACCATTTTTCATAAACAGAAACATCCTTAATTCGGAAATCTGCACTTAAATCAATAATTTTAGTGTTCTTGAGAATCTCATCATTTACAACTCCTGCACAGTATCCCTGTGGGGTGGCAGTAAAAATAACATCTACCTGCTTTGCCAGTTCTTCCATATTATCTGAAAGGCATCTGTCCTCTACAACCTGAAATAAATTGCGAAAAATATCTGCATACTTCTCATCTACATAACTTCTGGAGCCATACCAGCAAATTTCTGCCTCCTTATGAGAAAGAAGCAGCCGTACCAGTTCCTCTCCTGCATATCCGGTTGCACCAATAATGCCTGCCTTAATCATCCGAAACGCCTCCTACCTGTATTCTGACTTATGTATAATAGAATTTCCTCATTTTCTATCTGTTTCATTCGCGTACATAATTATACAACCCTTTTCTCTATTATGCAATCCCTATTTCCCTATTTTTCTATTATTTTTGTAATTTGCATTTTCATTCAAAGTTAAATAATTATTCATTATATGTGAATAATTATACAATTAAATGGTGTTTTTTTGAAAAAAAGGGTTGCATAAAAGAAGGGTATGCTTTATCATTGAACTATCGAACAAAGTGCGAAGGCAGATAGCCGAATCCACCGTGTTCCCACATTATTACAATTACATAGTAGGAGGATGTTTATAATGAGTAAAGAAAAAGTTATTTTAGCGTATTCCGGCGGTCTGGACACGACAGCTTTAATTCCCTGGTTAATAGAGAGTTTTGATTATGAAGTCATCTGCTGCTGCATCGACTGCGGACAGGGAAGTGAATTAGACGGTTTAGAGGAACGCGCCAAATTGTCCGGTGCTTCCAAGTTATATATTGAAGACATTACCGATGAATTCTGCGATGATTACATTGTTCCCTGTGTACAGGCAAATGCGGTATATGAGAATAAGTATTTACTGGGTACTTCCATGGCACGCCCGGGCATTGCCAAAAAACTGGTAGAAATCGCCCGCAAGGAAGGCGCTACTACCATCTGCCACGGTGCTACCGGTAAGGGTAATGACCAGATTCGTTTTGAGTTGGGAATCAAGGCTCTGGCTCCCGATTTAAAAATTATTGCTGCATGGAGAAATGAAAAATGGACATTGAATTCCCGTGAGGAAGAAATCGAATACTGCAAACAGCATGGAATCGACCTTCCTTTCTCTGCAGACAACAGTTATAGCCGTGACCGTAACTTATGGCACATCAGCCATGAAGGACTGGAACTGGAAGACCCTGCCAACGAGCCCAATTACGACCATTTACTGGTTCTCGGCGTTTCTCCTGAGAAGGCTCCGGAAGAGGGCGAATATGTTACTATGACATTTGAGAAGGGTGTTCCCAAGTCTGTAAATGGCAAAGAAATGAAAGTGTCTGATATCATCCGCGAGTTGAACCGTCTGGGTGGAAAACATGGCATCGGCATTGTCGATATTGTGGAGAACCGTGTAGTTGGTATGAAGAGCCGCGGCGTTTATGAGACTCCTGGCGGAACAATTTTAATGGAGGCACACCAGCAGTTAGAGGAATTGATTCTCGACCGCGAAACTACTGAAATGAAAATCAACCTGGCTAACAAGTTTGCCCAGATTGTATACGAAGGCAAATGGTTCTCCCCTCTGCGCGAGGCCATTCAGGCATTTATTGAGAGCACACAGCAGTATGTAACCGGTGAAGTAAAGTTCAAACTTTACAAAGGCAACATCATCAAGGCAGGAACAACCTCTCCTTATTCTTTATATAATGAGGATCTCGCCTCCTTTACAACTGGTGACATGTATGACCACAACGATGCCGAAGGCTTCATCACCTTGTTTGGTCTTTCCACTAAAGTACGGGCATTAAAACATCAGGAATTGGAAAAGAAGAATCAGAAATAATTCAGTCTGACCTATAACAAAAAAGTGCAGGAAGCATATGCCTTCCTGCACTTTTTTAATTCTTGAATCTACTGGCAACTGTCAGACACATCAAAGGGTGTTCCCTTCGCAAAAGGACTTCCAATATCGCAACGTCCATAATGGTACTTCTTCTCTGTTGTCCCCTGGGCAATCTGATCTGCCACATTGACCTTCAATCTGCCTTCGCCGGAGCCACCAAATTCCTCCAGTACCTTCAACACGTTTTCAATATCCTCATCGCTGACTTCCTGATTCATTCCATCCAGTTGTTCCTCGCTCATATCAAATCTCCTTTCCGAGCTCAATTTCTGCTCTCCTACAGTATCCTAAGTATATCACAGATTTGACCAAATGCGAAATACAATTTTTAACATTTAATAACCAAAATACGTTTCAATTCCATCTACCATTCCCTGCGCCAGTTTGTTCTGGTACTCCTTTGTATTCAGTTTCCTGTCCTCCTCCGGATTGGTCATAAATCCAACCTCAATCAAAGTGACCGGCATTTGCGCCCAGTTGGAACCACTCAAATCATCTCTGCCAACCAGCCCCCGGTTTTTTGCGCCGCTCTTTTTGCACATGGAATTTAATACACATTCCGAGAGTTTCTTACTTTTTCCACTCCACTTTCCTACATAGGGATTTTTCGTGGTGGGATACAGAGCAGAGGCGCCAGACACCGAACTGGACTGAATTCCATCTGCATGAATCCGAATAAAAATATCCGCTTTTGCTTTGTTGGCAATTTTTGCCCGCTGGGCACAACTGATTGCAGTATTGTTGTCCTCCCGGGTCATAACGACCTGATAGCCCTGCTCCTCTAAGAGAACTTTCATTTTCTTTGCCAAAATAAGAGTCAGTTTGTATTCCGGCACCTTTGTAACTACACCCTGGGTTCCCGAAACATCTTTCGCCTTTTTCGTTTTCGCTCCCGGTCCCACCGGCTCCGTTCCCCCGGTCAATTTTCCGGAATGTCCCGGGTCCAGTGCCACTACTTTTTTCGGTGTAATTTTCACCTTCGCCTTTACACTATAGTCCCCAGACTTGGCAGTAACTGTCACTGTACCAATGCGCTTCGCCCGCAGTTTCCCTTTTTGAGAAATCACAGCCACTTTGGAATTGGAAACCCGGAAGCGAACCGATTCTCCAGCAATTCCTCCCTTCACAGCAAAGGTGTAGGATTCTCCTGCCTTCAATCGGTTCACCTTCCGGGTGAATACAAGGGGTTTCCCCTTCGGTTCTTCTGTAACTGCATCGGCACTGGCATTTTCAGAAGCAGATACACTACGAGTAATTGGAAGACATCTTTTCTGTCCCCAAAAACATCCCTGCCCCAATGCCAGTACCAACACCATTCCTATCATAATACAGCTGCAAACTTTTTTCATTCTATTCTCGCTCCTTTGTTTTGCAGCTACCCGTATTACATCGTCTCAGACACAAATAATTTAGGAGCTGCCTTATAAAGCACTACCATAACTACAACCGTAATAATTGTAATCGGAAGCATATATGCACCATTATACACGATGGAGTATAAAATAACACCCTTTTTTTCCCATTCTTCCGGCATATAAGAACCCCAGATAGTAGCACCGGAAATAAAGTGTCCAATAAACCGGATGAAACATACAATAAAGGTTCCCATGGCAACCCCTACGGTGCGGTTCTTAAAGAATTTTGCAAAATAACTGGCAAGTCCGATGACACCATATGCCAATATGTAATCTGCAAAAGCTGCCAGTACAATAGCACCTGCATTTCCTGCATACATCAAATCCTGACGACCCAGAATCAGTGCAATAATCACATAAGCAACACTGGTTCCCACACCCCATTTCGGTCCCTGACGGAAAGATACCAGTACCAGCGGAATCATAACAAACTTAATGGAACCTCCCAGAGGCATCTCCAACAGTTTAAAATAATCCAGTGCGACCGCTGCTGCCAAAAACAGCGCACACTCTACCAGTGACATTAACTTCTTGTTTCGATTTTCCATACTATAATCTCCTTTGTTTTTTCTGCTATGTAACCTTATAAACATTGCTGTGTAAAAGAGTTTCATAAAAAAATGCTTTGGCACAAAAGCACCAAAGCACACAAAAAACAACTCCAATGCTCCCTACGACAGTATGAACTGACAGGTTCAAAGGGTCAGGTTTTAACCTTCTCAACGCAACTTGCGTCCCCCTGCAATATCTATATTCATTTACACGCAAGTGCTATTGTAGCACTTCCCTCTGTATTTTGCAAGCCCTTGATTTGCAGAATGAAATACCCATTCATGCCGCAATATCCTTTTTGGTATAATGTACAAAACCAACGCATACTCCCACTGCAAAAAGCAATGCCCCAATACCAATCAGTTTCATATCCAATTCAGACTTAGAAATAATGTCGCTCGCTTCCGTATAGGCGAAAGGGGTAATATACCGCAGAAACTCCGCACTTTCACTGATGTTTGCTACAATATTCATAAAATAAAATGCAAGGGCAATTCCCAATCCGATTCCAATGCTGCCCCGCCGAATAAACGCGGAAATACCAAAACAAATACCGGATATTTCAATCTGCAGAATCAAGTAGGCAATATGAAGCAATACAAATTCCCGTACAGCAACTTCCTCTCCCACTGCAAGAAAAGAAAGAACGGCGGCTACCGCAATCACAACGTTCATTGCAACAATCTCGGTCAGAACCGCAAACAATTTCTGAGTTAAAATGCTGCTACGGCTAACGGGATGGGTATACAAAAATTCTGCTGTCCGCTCTTTTTCCTCTTTTGCCAGTACTGAAATTCCCAGAAGTGCAGCAAAAAAACTTCCACCAATTCCAAGAACATTTCCGCATTCAATTCCATAGAATCCCATGATTTCTCCAAAACTCACCTGGTCCATACCAAAGGCGGCTGAAAATCCACCCATATTGGAAAATAAATTGCTAACATCATCCATCTCATTTTTCATCTCAGGAAATATCAATACGCACAGTACCAGCATAAACGTAATCGCCACGGTCCAGATTTCCCACGCTTTCATATCCTGCTTTAATTCTTTTAAGTATACTGTCATGCTTCTTCCCCCTCTTTCTCGTAGTAATGCAGAAAAATCTCTTCCAGACTGGGCTCCGTAATCGTCATATCATAAATAGGAAGTTGCGCCGCACAGTTTAAAAGTGTTTTCAGGTCGCCACTGTAGAGAAAACTGACGGAATCAGCCAGTACCTCAACGGATTTGCCCCCCAATTGCTCCGGCACCGAATCCACGCCGTGAAAGGTAACCCGTCTTGCATTGGTCCGGGAAAGATTTTCCACACGGTCTAAGGCAATCAGCCTTCCCTCTTTAATAATTGCCGCTTTGGAACAATGCTGCTGAATCTCTGACAATACATGAGAGGAAAGAAAAATAGCTGCCCCTCTCTCATGGCGCTCCTTCAAAAGATCAAAAAACTCTTTTTGCATCAAAGGGTCCAGTCCACTGGTGGGTTCATCCAGTATGTACAATCTGGGATTGTGCTGCATCGCACACACAATAGCAACTTTTTTTCGATTTCCCAGAGACAACTCCTCAATCCGCTTTCCCGTATCCAGGGCAAGGCGTTCACATAATTGTTTCGCCTCCTTGCTACAGTCCTTTTTCCGCATTCTGGCAGAAAAGGCAATCACCTCTCCTACCTTCATCCCATTGTAAAACATTGCCTCCGACGGCATATAACCCACCTCAGACAAAATTTCCTTTTTATGCCCCGAAATGTCTTTTCCAAACAGTTCTGCCGTACCCGAAGTAGGAGAAAGCATTCCCAAAAGGGTTCGTATGGTTGTAGATTTTCCTGCCCCGTTGGGACCAATAAACCCAAAAAAGTCCCCCTCTTCTACCTTCAAATCCAAATTTACAATTCCTCTTGCCTTCCCATAACTCTTAGTCAATGCTTTCGTTTCTATAACCGTCATATCGGCCTCCTCTCCCGAAACCAATCCCTTTGGTTTCAGCAACCCTTCTTTTTGCTAACTACCATTATACATGAAATGATTCCCAATAAAAAGACCGGAATATTATAAATCAAAAAATCTGCCGACAATACACTGGCTTCACTTATTTCCTTCACCGCTTCCGGCGTAAATACGCTCTGAGCGGTAGCATTACAACAATTCATGGCAGCATGGGCAATCGCAGCAGGATATACAGAACCAGTCTTCTTAGTTACCAAAATGAAAAATGCTCCATAACAAGTCAGAACTACAACATCAGACAGCACAAGGCCGGCAACGGTTCCTGCTGACAGCCCCCCTCCCGTATACCGGATGAGATGCCAGATTCCCCAGATGACTCCGGTAAGAACAACGCCCCATCCCACACCAACGGTCTGTTCCAGTTTCACAAAGAGGTAGCCCCTCCATCCCAATTCTTCTCCCAGAGTAGCAAAAAGAATAACCGCAAAGGTGGAGGCCAGACTGCTAAACAGATAGGAACTGGTAGCCAGCAGTGAAACATCCGTCCCGACTGCATCCCGGTCATAAATCCAGTACAATACCATTTCACCGATTGCCACCAAAACCGGAACAATCAGTGCCAGGGTATAACATATGACGGTTGTTCTTCTTCCATTCGGAAGTTTCGCCACGTCTCTTCCCTGGATTCTTAAACCAATGTTTTGAAATCCTTCCTTAGTAATCAGTCTTACCAGAAGACTGGCAATCCCGGGAGCCATCGACGCAATCATAGAACCCAGTGCAATCCGCTGGGAATAATCGGCGCTCTCCCTATAACCACGAAAGAGAAAATCAAACAAAAGTATAAAACCCCAACTAATTCCAAAGGCTAACAGGACAAATAAAATCCATCGCTTTATTTCTGTTTTCATAATGGCTCCTTTCTAATTCTGGTAGGATTGTTCATATAATTTGCAGGAAACCCGGTAGGACACATAGTAACACAACATGGAAACCCATGGTGCAAATGCCACCAAAGCAAAACTTCCCTTTTGCAGTTGCATTGTGTCCAGACCTGCCACCCAGGTAACAAACCGCTCTAACAAACTATCTGGAGAATTCCCATCCCCAATATCCCCATATAACCCAAACGCAAGAAAAAGAAACAGAAATACACACACGATTCCCGTTTTATAGTAATTACCATACTGCACTCCAAAGCGAAAATAAAAAGGCATTTCCAGAGAGAGCATAAACAACTGAAAATAGAAAAGGGCAAATACCAAAATGTCCTCTCCGCAATTCTGTCCTGTCATCGCAATCTGAAGATGAACGGCAAAATAATACCACGCATTCAGAATCAGACCGGAAAACAGATTCATCACATATCGCTCTCTCACCACACCATGGGAAAGAAGGGGGGTGGTACACATATAATTCCGAAACCCGCCCGCCTCATCGGCAGCCATAAATCCCTGCTGTATCGCACCCAGACAGCAAAACCCAATGACGATACTAAGGTACTTTCCAACAGGAAGAAGAATAGAGGCATAATCAATTGCCTCCGCACTCCATGGAATCAAAAAAATAATAGAGAGCAAGAGAATAATAGAAGAATATAAAATCAAGTCTTTTTTTCCGACATAGATGTCCTTTAAGGCTAATCCCCACATAGTACATGCCTCCTTTTTATAACTGACAAGCTGCTATAATAGGCTATTGCAGTAAAGATTCCAATCAGCAAAACTGCCACAATCACCAACAATGATAAATGGTCCTGGTAAAACTGAATCACCTTAGGAATCACATTGACTTCCTCCTCCGGCAGTGAATCCTGATGTGTCATCATATAGAGGAAGAAAAAAAGGTAAACGGGTAGCACAAAACAGAGAATCAAACGTCCAACCACTCCATTCTGGCTCTTACACCGGTAGGAAAAAGGAATGCTGACAAGATTGAGAATCAATGTGATAACATTCACCACCATAAGAAGAAAGATTCCTGCTCTGCTATATTCAAACCCGAACACAAGACCATAAATACCATCCATGCACAACATCATTCCGCAGCCAATAAACCACATCATATAAACCTCTGCCAGTTTCACGGCAGCCAGTTTCTTGTTAGAAACCGGACCGGAAAACAAAAATAAATTCCATTTTTCAGTCTTATCCTGTAAAATCGGGTCAATCGTGGCAAGTACAGAAATAAACAAAAAAATAATTCCGGGCAGGAAGGAAAACAGCATGTCACAAGTCGGAATCATTCCTCTGCTTCCCTTCAGATTCCCATAATCAAAAGCAAACCGCAGCAGGTAAGACAATGCCATTATAAGAACGAATATCACCAACAGCAGAATGCCTCTTTTTTTTGACAAATACCAATCCTTTCTTATGTATCCCCTCATGCTTCCCACTCCCTTCGGTCAATCCCCCGAACATAATATAAAAGAATCTCGTCCAAAGAAGGCGTGTCCAGAGTATAATTCTGGTAAATAGAATCATTTTTGTTCTTTACCATAACAGAAACAGTATAATCGGTACGACGTACACTCACAATATCCTCCTCCGGAAACTTAGCAACATCTCCCGGTTCACATCTTATAATTCCGTGACGGTAAAGAATGTCATCCTTGTAATCGGTAAGCAACAGTCTTCCTCCATGAATGAATGTAATGCTGTCAGCAATCCGCTCCAAATCACTGGTAATATGAGAAGACAACAAAATCGTATGGTTCTCTGCCTGAATATATTCCATAAATACATCCAGCATCTCACTGCGAACCACAGGGTCCAACCCGGATGTCGGTTCATCCATAATCAAAAGTTGGGCATCATGGGAAAGGGCTGTAGCAATCTGGAATTTCATCTTCATTCCTTTGGAAAACTGTCCGATTGCCTTCCTGGTTGGCAACTGAAACCGGTCCAGGTAATTATAAAATGTTTCCTGATTCCAGTTCTCGTAAATGTCCTTCAAAATACAGTTTACCTGCTTTCCATTTAAAGCATCGTGGAAAGGAACTTCGTCAAATACTACTGCCAGATTTTTCTTAATTTCCAATTCCTGTTCCACATGGTCCAGACCAAACACCCGGACGGTTCCACTGTCTTTTTTTACAATATTGAGAATCGTCTTAATCGTAGTGCTCTTCCCGGCCCCATTCTGCCCGACAAATCCCATAATGCTTCCCTTTGGTACACGAAAACTCAAATCTTTCAAAGCAAATCCATCATAAGTTTTGTTCAAATTGTTGATTTCGATTGCGTTTTCATAATTCATTCTGTTTTCTCCTTTCAGCAATAAGCTCTTATTAACTGTCCTCAGCCAGACTATCATAATAGTGTTCCAATTCTTCCCTGCACTTAATAAATACTTCTCCAAGTTTAGGGTCAAAATGACTGCCTAATGACTCTTTTATAATGGAAAATGCTTTGTCATAAGAAAATGCCTCTTTATAGCATCTTTTACTGACCAGTGCATCAAAAACATCTGCCAGTGCCATAATCCTCGCCTCAATAGGAATTGCTTCCCCTGCAATCTGAGTCGGGTATCCCTCTCCATTCCATTTTTCATGATGGTAACGCGCTACATTGCTGGCAATTGTAATAAATTCATCACTCTCCACACCAACAAGAATGTTCTCTACAATTCTAGCCCCTTCTTCGGCATGTTTTTTCATTTCTGCATATTCTTCATCTGTAAAACGCCCTTGTTTGCGCAACACTCTGTCATCCACTGCAATTTTCCCTAAATCATGCATCGGTGCTGCTCTCTCTACACAGTTAAGGAAGTCCTCAGACAATCCAAACTCTTCTTTGCAATCCATTAATTTATTTGCAAAAATTGCTACCACACTACTCGTTCTTTTAATATGCCCTCCCGTACTATTATCTCTACTCTCAACCATACTTGCCATTCCAAGTACAATCATATTTTTCATATGTGCAATATCAGCGGTCTGGGCTTTTACTTCTTTTCTCAAATCCGCATTGTAATTATTCACCATATTCAGATATTGATTTTCTGAGGTCCGGTCTATAAATTCTATAACATATCCAACTACTTTATTCTTCCCCTTAATAATATTTCTTACTAAAACCTCGTAGTAGGCTTCTCCCACACAGATGGTTCTGACTTCCTTATTAATATCATCCCCCATGTTCAAAAACCAGGAAATCACTTCCCTATACAAATAGGAATCCGTTTCCGGTACATAATCGTCTATTCTCCATCTTTCTTCAATTTCCGGAAACAACTCTTTAACACAGGTATTCCCATTTACATAACGATACTTATTATCAAAAATTAAATATCCCTGTTCACTGATTTTTTCTACCGACCGAGCAACATTTGCAGTCATATCATACATATTCGTCCGCTCAAATAATCGCGTCATAACCAAAATAGCCAGCAGGTATCCAAAAGTCAAATAACTAATCTGGGAATGTACAATTCTTTCAATAATATAGGTCAGCAGTACTGCCATCCCTAATGCGCTGATAGCGGCAACCGTCTTAAAGGATACTTTACTCTTTTTGCGGTTGGCATAAACAAGGTAAAACAACAGCAATACAGCATATATCCCAATCAATATCGGGTACAAAATATGAGCCGGACCATAGGTTTTAATCAAATAATTATATCCATCTGCATGCCCCAACTGAACATCTTTATAATAAATAGTTGACTTACCGATTGTAAACACAAAGAATAGTACTACAGTAGAAAACAATGTCATTCCATATTTCAACCAATTTGGCATCGTTAAGTTGCATAACTGTGCAAGAACAATAATCAACAGAAGCGGGCAGTAGCAACCACCCACATACAGAAATTTATTTGCCCAAATTGCCATTTCCAATGTCTCTGACACGGAAACTAAATATCTTCCCATGCTATTCACAATTACCAATATACAAAAAAGGACAAAAACTGAATCCAATTTCTTGTTTCTTAAAAGAAATAATCCCGTCATAGTCAACGAGGCAATAAATGTTATAAAATAAATTGCAGCAACCATATCTTCTCCCCTTTTCCTTTGTTATTGACAACAGATGGCTTGTTCTCTATTCCACCTTCTCTCCAATTTCAGGATAGAATATATAACGATTTCTTCTCGAAAGCCGCCTTCGTCATGCATCCGGTCAGTTTGTCTGTATCCCGCTCTTTTTCTATCTGCCGCCGTTGCAGCATTTCCCGACATTTTGTTCGTATAATACGAATATGTATGACGCTGCCTATAAATACACAGCAAAGAACATTCACCATATCGCAATAGGCCAGGTAATATGTTTTCTGTTGGAAATCAATGGGAATAAAAATGGCAGTAACAATAAGAAAATAGACAAAAATCCGCCATGGTTGATCTGTAAATAACATAGGTGCCACGATTATAATCAGGCAAAATGTCGTCGCCGTAACATCCTTTCGAATCACAGTATTCAGCACAACAGCATAGGCACACATCAATGTCAATGCCATATACCAAAGGGGTATAATGAATCCTTTTCCCTTACCTTTCACGCCCTGACAAGCAAGCCAAATTCCCAGGAAACACATATCCACTACACCATAGGCTATTCGGTTTGGTGCCATCATCTCAGAAAACAGGCTCCCCAAAAAGAGTACAAAAAACATTAGTAACAGACACATAGAAGCGGTACTCAAAGACCTGCGATTTTCTTCCAGTATATCCCCCTTAATCTCCTGATACTGCCGCTTACTAATGCCACCATAAACCAGGTTGCGGACACATTTTTCATAAAATTCTTTCATATGCCGTACCACCTGCCTTTCCTTCCAGTTCTTCCCAAATGTTGCCAAATCATCTTTTTATTACTTAATCATAGCACCTGTCGGCAGAACCGTCAAAACTTTTTTTCAAGCCGGAATTCTGAGAGAAGCAATTTTTACTGATTTGACTGATTTTTCCAATAATCCGGTGTGACATCACGATTTAATTTTTTCAACATCTGCCGATCGCTGCGAATCGTAGCGCAGGCTACCGTTGTCAGCATATTGCCAGTGATTGAGGCAGAAGCACCAGACTGAAACGCGATTTCGCCATCGTTGGTCAACAGTGCTCTTCCCGCCGCCAAACGAATATTAGCCTCAGGATTAATGTAGCGGAAAAACGCTATCGTTCGCAGGATTTCATCCTCCGTCAACTGAGGAACATCCTGTAACGGTGTTCCCTTAATTGGCATAAGTGCATTCAGTGGAATAGAATCAATCCCCAGTTCTGCCAGGCTGACCGCCATATCCAGACGATCCTCCCATGTTTCACCCATACCAATAATTCCTCCTGAGCAGGCACACATACCTTCTGCTTTCACCTTTTTTAGTGTTTCAATCTTCTGGTCATAGGTATGAGTTGTACAAATATTGGGAAAATTCCGTCTGGAAGTTTCAATGTTATGATGGTAACTAGTCACACCAACCTTGTGCAACCGATGAAGTTGCTCCTCATCCAAAAAGCCCATGGAAGCACACAAGTCAATCTTGCACTCCCGATGCATTGTTTCAAAAGCATGAATCGCCTTCTCAAATTCCTCTCCAGTCAATGTTTTCCCCGACGTTACAATCGAAAACCGATCCACTCCCTCGCTTTCATTCATTTTACAGGCTTTTACAATTTCTTCTTCCGGAAGAAAATCATAAACCTCACAATTGGTATGATTGTGTGCAGATTGCGCACAATACTTGCAGTCCTCCGGACAACGCCCGCTTCGTCCGTTAATAATAGAACAAAGATCCACCTTATCTCCAATAAAATACGCACGGATACGGTCTGCCCCTTCACAAAGTTCTTTCAAATCACAGTCCAAAAAAAAGGACAAATCATCTTCCCGTGTAATTCTTCTGCCGTTTATAATCTCCTGTGCCAAATCTAATGCATTCATATGCTTTTCTCCTTTCGCAATCGCCTAATTATGCCTATGGTAAATCAGATAACCGCGATATGTCAACCGTTTTTTTTATTTGGTTTACAATTTCATTTTAAAGCTTGAGTTTCCGCATTTTGCAATTACTAATATTCTGGTATTCAGATTTGCACTCATCGACTGCATCACACACCGGTAAAAGGACATGTTTGTATTTTCGTGTGCCGGAATCGTACAAAATTTGTTCGCTTCCGGCACACAA
>JAQXNR010000208.1 GCA_029098105.1 Lachnospiraceae bacterium | reverse complement strand
AGGTTATGGTAAAAATATGCACTCTTGAGTTTCTCATTATTATGATTTAAAATACAGAAAAAAGGGGGATACCATGATGAGTCATAAGAAGTCAACAAAATCGGACAAAACAAAGTTATATGAAACGGAGATTGCTTCCGGTGTTCCAAGAGAAATCCCGGAAACCATGAAAACCAAAAAGGCTCTCGCCTTTAACCAGAATCAGTTGGCAGTGGAACGGACAGAGTTTTCTAAAATCCGCACCGACTTGGCATTCACCAACAGCCGTCTTGCTGCAGAACAGACGCATCTCGCCTATTTAAGAACGATTGTTTCTTTGATTGGTAGCGCTGCAACAATTTCCAAGGCACTTCCGATACTGGGTATATCCCAACAGTTCACTGGTATACTGACCACCTTTTTGCTAATAGCCGCTTTCTACTTTATTTATAAAGATATAACCACCTACCCGAGAATCCGGCGGCATCTAAAGGAAATGGAACAGCAGGCAAGCGAACTGTCTGAGAAAACAGAGAATATGGTATTTCGTTTACATGATGACATATAAGGTTTGTAATGAATATTACAAACTGTAAATATGCAATTTCGCAATACCTATTAATTGCTATTTGGAAAGGAAACATATTATGGGACAAGTATATTTTACAAGACATGGTCAGACCGTATGGAATGTAGAGAATAAAATTTGCGGTGCCACCGATATTGAACTGACGGAACTGGGTCACCAGCAGGCAATTACTTTAGGAGAAGAATTGAAGCACTCTGGTATTCCCATTGATGAAATTCTCTATTCCCCACTGGTACGAGCGGCAGAAACTGCAAGACACATCTCTGAAATCACAGGAATTCCCATGCACATGGAACCGCGATTAAAGGAACAGAATTTTGGAAGATACGAATCCACTCCGAGAGACGGAGCGGAATTTGCCGAGATGAAAACGCATTTTATTGATCACTTTGGCGGCGGCGAGACAATGCTTCATTTAGCCCAGAGAATCTATAATCTGCTGGATGACATCAAAGCAGAGTCCGACCGGAAAACCTATTTATTGGTAGCCCACAACGGTATTGCCCGGGTCATCCACTCCTATTTTTATGACATGGGAAATGAGGAGTATGCCCACTTCGGAATTCGGAATTGTGAAGTGCGAAAATATGAGTTTTAAATTGAAATCTTGTTTTCACAGATGGGCATAATCCAGAAACAAAAGGCGCATTTTTTCCTCGCTGTCAATAAATTCATTTCCATGGTCAGTACCGCTATACAAAAGTTTACCGTTTTGATACGCCAGCAAAGTATTCATCGGGACATTTTCCCATGTGTCAGAATCCAATGGCTGTGTGGAAAATAACATCGCTTTTCCTTTTCGGCATTGAAAGAGACTGTCCTTATAATTGGTGTGAACATAAAGCAATTCCCCATCATATACAAGAAGATTCACCTTGTTTTCCAATGTGATTTCACAAATTATTTGATTCAGCAGTTGAAATCGTTCTTTCGCAAGGAGAGGGCGCTCCCACCGTTCCTGCTCCCTATTTATTCGACTTACGATGTAACAGAGAATTCGCTCGCTGTCCGTCTGTCCCTGTTGTGTATTTATAAAATGGTGCAGTGCCTCACATTCAAAAATCGTTCCATTGTGCTCTAACGTCCATGTTCGCCCACTGTTGTCTCTCATAATAAAGGGATGTGTATTCTCATAATCCATAGTCCCTCTGGTTGCAAGTCTGATATGAGCCATCATTTTGTCCGCCTCAATTTTTACTCTCAGCCGCTGCTTCAGGTAGGCACTCTTAAAAGAGGCCTCCGGCTCTTTTTCCAAAGACACTGCATTTCCATAGAAAAAAGCCATTCCCCACCCATGGGGATGTTCAACACCATGAGAGAAAAATTCTCTCAGCATTTCATTCAATTGTATTTTTTCTGAAGAATTTACTCCAAATAATTCACACATTTCTTTTTCCTATCTTTCTTTTACCACCATTTAACTATACTGTTCTTTTCAATATGCAGCATTTAAGTTACCATATTCTTCTATGTAGTCATCCATTGTTTTCCCTTTTTCTAATCCTTCCACCATTTCCCGCGCCGGACTGCGCAGTTTTTCTGCTCTTGGATATAACGGCCGCAGGAAACATTCCTCTCCAAATCCCCGCATGCCCAGTCCTTCTTTGGCAATCTCCAGAATTTGGTTCAAAAGTTCAGAAACCTTTTTCCAATCAAAAGTATCCGGTAATTCTCTTCTCACAAACATTCGTCTCAGTTCCGATGCATTATAGCCTTTATGGTAGATTGTATGATCCTGTTCCAAAACTTCTGTAAGTCTGTGAAGATTTTCCATCAATCCTGCATGGAAGGCACCGGAAGCCATAATCTCTCCTACCGGCTGTTCACAAACACTGCGAAACTCTATTGTTCCCCGAAATGTCAAATCATCGAATTTAAAAGAACGCAAATACTGCAAATCAGATATCGTGGGATGGACTTTAATTTTCTGGTAGCGTTTTCCATCAAAGTATTCTCCCTCTATAATCTCTGAAGAAAAATACTGGGTTAGGGGTATGGGACGGAAATTCACATATTTTCCATCTCTCTCTACACAATACAGACTCATACTTTTTATATAAAGTATCACCTCGTCAATGGATTCAAACTCCAGATTATACATATCTACATTATGACGGTTCAATCCATGAAGACTGTTTCTCCAGAAATTGTCTCTCGTACAGAGTAATTCCTGATGTTCTCCCCATACTGAATTTGCAAAGAGCAAAGCTTTTAGTGGTTCCAGTTTCGTGAATGTATTTATTGTCTCCACCAGACTGCTGTCTTCCACATCCAACTGTATCTGACTCGCGCAGGAAAACAATCCAAAATTCGGATACTCGTGAAACAAAATTTCCTGACCATATTGTTTGTAGGAGGAAAGATGGTGGTACAACATGCGATATCTCTCACTGACAACAGGAACATTTTTATTGATTGTATGGTGGGGGTTAATCCCCATACCAGTCAAAGTATGGTCATATCGGTTCAAACGCTCCTGCAAATATGTATAATACCGCACAAAACGGTCATACAATACGTTCAAATTCTCCTCCGTCCCAAAGGAAAATTCCAACGTGTTATAACTGCAATCAAAAGAGATTCCATCTCCCGTATTCTCGTTCAGTGCAGAATAGACAAATCCATCATCATCCCTGCTCACTTTGTAAAAAGAAAAATCATGAATAAAAGCATCGGTTACCTGATGTACAATTCCGAAATCAACCGGCTTCTTCTTCCGGTTCACAATTGGAAGTTCAAATTCCAATCCTGCAAGTTTCGTCTTCTTTCGCTGTGTCGGTACAATATACCGATTATAAATTGCTTCCTCTAACAATGTATCCTTCATAAGCCATTCCCCTATCATATATAAAACAGCGGCGAAGCATGTCTTCGCCGCTTATACCTATTCCTGACTGCTTTCCTTTTATTTTTATGTATGCATATTACCATTATTATCATACTATGTCAATATGATTTAGGGGGAATGTAATAGACGAGTTTTTAAGAGCCAGTTATAGTAAAAATTTATAATGGGAAGGGATTGATTACAACCACATTGAAACCCACACCGCAATTCCACCACCTGTAATATGCACCATCCCATGTATCATATCTCTGCCAAACAAGCCTTTGATTGATTTATAAATACGGCGTATATGGTTTCATAATATCCAGTACAGCCAAAGATATCTTTGTTAACGTTTGGATAGCTTGAAAAGCCTATGAATAGGGAATTCGTGGTTGGTAATGTTGCATATGTGTTGTATGCTGATGGCTGCTTAGGACTGTTCAAGACAAATAAACAAGTTACACCTATCAATGATAATCATTCCAATTCACTTAATATCTTCTCTACCTCATGCTTTAATTCTGGCAAATCAACTTGAATGGTATCCCAGGCAGATTGATAATCTAAATTAGAATACTGATGTGCAAATATATCTCTGATACCACACCATTGTCTCCAAGGTATACTATTATGCTCCGCTCTTAATTCGTCAGATATTAATTTGCACAACTCACCTATTTGAAGAATACACATACAACAAGAATTCGTAAATACGGAGTTTGTTACAAATGTATCATAATTATTGTCAAACATTTGGCTTGCTTCTTCTGCTTGATTACAATAATCTAAAATTTTATTTAGAATTATAATATTCTTATTCTTCATACAACAAAATCTCCGTTCCACTAATTGCGTCTGCAAATTCAGCTTCAATTCCTGCTGTTGTTACTACGTCTACTGATCTTTTCATCTTTTCTTCTACATCTTGACGAAAACCAGATAATTTAAGAAGTGACATTGGCTTGCCTTTTTCTATCAACAAATCAATATCGCTATCTTCATTTGCCGTTCCTTTAGCAAATGATCCAAAAAGATATATTCTTTTTAATCCATATTCAACCGCCAATGGTTGTATTATGGCTTTAATCGAATCAATTTCAGGCATATACACCAACCTCCATTCTTTATTTTTCTTTCATAATCATATTCTACCACATTAACGGAAAAAATACAGTTCAAAATCTCAATTGCATCAATTTTATTCATATATGTTTTTTCTATTTTCTTGATACATATGCATAAGTTTTTCCCGTTCGTTCTTTTCCAATAAAAATCTATACTCTTTTCCATGCATTTTTACGATCAGAAGATTGTGAATCATCTTATTCTTCCCTATTATCATTTCATCGATATCATCAAAAGAGCATTCAAAGTTTACAATTCTGGTATTCATTCTATGCGGCATAAATCGCATTCCCTTAGCCGACACTATAACATGGCCTCCAACACCACTTATGGTATCCTTATATGTGCAAGACATAACCTTTTCACCAATTTCTACAAGTGGGGCATCAATCTTTTTCCCATTTATAATATATAATGAGTTTATCAAAAAAGCACTTAATGAAGCTCCTGCAATTATCCCCATACATATATTATTCAG
>JAQXNR010000207.1 GCA_029098105.1 Lachnospiraceae bacterium | reverse complement strand
GTCATCAGTATTCTAAAAGTCATTGAACTGATTCAGAAACTGTATCCCGACATTCATGTAGTCAATCTGGGGTATCCGGAAGTTGTTGTCTTTCACAAAAAACCGGCTCCCATCACGAAAAAAACACGAATTGTACAGTATGGAAAAATCTTTTTTGTCTGTATCATTTCCTTTTTTGGTGCTGCCTTTACCATTATGACTTACAACAACGATGTGGGAGTGAATGACTTATTTTCCTATCTTTACAGTCTGTTTATGGGCTACCCTCCCGAGGGTAATACGGTGTTGCAACTGGGCTATGCCATCGGGCTGGCGATAGGACTGCTCTTTTTCTTTAACCATGTGGCCCGCCACCGCCTGAGTGATGAACCGACTCCTCTGGAAGTGGAAATGCGCCTATATGAACGGGATGTAAACGATGCCACCGCTATCAGTTCCGGACGGAACAAAAAAACATTAGATGTGTAAAGGGAGGTTATTGTGGTGCTACAGAAATGTGTACTTTTTCTTCTCTCAACCATGTTTGGATTTGCCGTCGCCTCTGGTTTTATTGCCTTTATTGTGCTAATCGGAATCATTCCCAGGTTGATTGCAAAAACCCACACAGCAGACCAAGTCATGCTGTATGAGGATATGGTTGTTCTCGGTGTCACTGCCGGAAACCTGGTATTTCTCTACCAGATTCCCCTGCCCTTTTCCTTCATTGGTATGGCAATCATGGGACTCTGCTTTGGAATTTTTACCGGATGTCTGGCAGGCGCTCTGGCAGAAATTGTGGATGTTTTTCCCATTCTTTCCAAACGACTGCACTTGCGCAAAGGACTCCCCTATGTAGTTGTCTCCCTCGCTCTTGGAAAATGCTTTGGAACCATTGTCCAATGGTTTGTACTGACAAAATAGAAAGGTTGTGAAAACATGAAAAAAGAACCAACTAAAGACGCATATAACGAATATGTGGAGGAAATCACTCCCACCGCCAACGTGTGGTTGAACTGCCTGAAGGCTTTTATTACCGGTGGCATCATCTGCACACTAGGGCAAATCATAAAAAATTTAATATTGTACTATACTACAATCAGTGAAATGCAGGCTGGCTTATGGGTTACCATTATACTGGTATTTTTAAGCGTACTGCTCACCGGATTGAATGTATACCCTTCCATTGCCAACTGGGGTGGTGCCGGAGCCTTAGTTCCTATCACCGGGTTTGCCAACTCCGTAGCCGCTCCCGCCATCGAATTCCAGAAAGAAGGACAGGTTTTTGGTATTGGAGTAAAAATATTTACGATTGCCGGACCTGTCATTCTATACGGCATTTTTTCCTCTTTTATCGCCGGTCTTCTCTACTGGATTGGAATGCTTATGGGATGGGTACACTGATTAACATTGGAAACAGAAAAAGGAAGGAATCATTATGGTAAAAAAGTTAAAAACCGGCCCGTTGGGCAAACAAAGTATATATTTTGCAAAGGCTCCCGGACTTCGCTCCTGGGCTAGCATTGCCGGAAAAAAAGAAGGGGAGGGACCTTTGGGAACCTACTTTGACGAAGTTATTGACGATGCTGCATTTGGACAAGATACCTGGGAAGAAGGAGAAAGCAAATTCATGGAGCACGCCTGCAAACTGGCTCTGAAAAAGGCCGGGCTCTGTGCAAAAGACATCCGCTATCTCTATGGTGGTGACCTTTTGGGGCAGTTGATTGCCACTACTTTTGGAATCAAAAACATGGACATTCCCTTTTTTGGAATTTATGGTGCCTGTTCCACTGCCGGAGAAGCACTGAGCATGGGCTCCATGGCTATCGCAGCAGGTTACGCAGACCATGTTCTGGCAACCGCTTCCAGTCATTTTGGAGGTGCCGAAAAAACCTTTCGTTTTCCCCTCGAATACGGAAATCAGAGACCGTTAAGTGCCACCTGGACCGTAACCGGTAGCGGCGCCTTTGTCCTCTCCTCTACAGAAGGAGAAATTGTCATCCGTGGGATTACTACGGGAAAAATTGTAGATTACGGCGTAAAAGACAGTCAGAATATGGGAGCCTGCATGGCACCTGCCGCCGCCTCTACCATATACCAGCACTTGCAGGATTTTAGTTCCACTCCCGATGACTATGACCGCATCTTCACAGGAGACTTGGGAAAAATCGGGCAGGATCTTCTGTTGAAACTTCTCTCAGAAAATGGAATCGACATCAGTAAACAGCACCGGGATTGCGGTATTGAAATTTTTGACCCGGATACCCAGAATACGGGAAGCGGCGGAAGTGGCTGCGGCTGCTCTGCTATCACATTGGCAGGCTATATTACCCGCCAAATGCTGAAAGGAGAATGGAAACGGGTACTCTTTGTTCCCACTGGAGCACTGCTTTCCACCGTCAGTTTTAATGAAGGACAGCCAATCCCCGGAATTGCCCATGCCATTCTTCTGGAAACAAAAAATCTAAGAAAATCGGAAGACGCATAAAGGAGAGATTTTATGGAGTATATAAAAGCATTTGTAGTCGGCGGAATCATCTGTGTCCTGGCACAGATTCTAATGGAAAAAACAAAAATGATGCCGGGACGGATTATGGTAACTCTGGTTGTGACAGGCGTTGTTCTTGGATTTCTCGGCATTTACGAGCCACTGGTGGACTGGGCAGGCTGTGGTGCTACCGTCCCCCTTACCGGATTTGGCTACAACCTTTTTGAAGGAATGAAAAACAGCATTGCCCGCATGGGATTTGTTGGATTATTCAAAGGCGGTTTTGAGTCTGCCGCAGTAGGCTGCTGTGCAGCTCTTATTTTCGCCTATATCGCTTCCCTGATTTTCCAGCCAAAAATGAAAAAATAAAAGGGTGAGCTAATAAGCAAATTCCATGGGTTTGCTTTTTATATATAAGGGGACCGCAAATACCAGCGGTCCCCTATTTTTATTTGCAATTTATTCCCGCATTTTTTTCAGTGCCCGCTTTTCCAAACGGGACACCTGAACCTGGGAAATGTTCAGCATTCGTCCAATCTCTGCCTGCGTTTTGTCCTCATAGTACCGCAGACGGATGATGGTTTTCTCCTGCTCTGTCAACTGGTTCAGTAATTCCTCCACCAGCATCTGGTTTTCCATATG
>JAQXNR010000206.1 GCA_029098105.1 Lachnospiraceae bacterium | reverse complement strand
CTTCGAGAAGATTATTTACCAGAAAGCGTCCCCGTCAATTGCAGCAAACTGTGGTCCGGGCAGTTTTGGATTATTGTTTATGTTGGAAGATTCATTTAATAGAATGTGAGGTATTTACATGAAAAAACAATGGAAGAAGATGAGCGTGCTGCTTGCAATGGCAATATTGGCATTCACAACGTTGACAGGATGTGGACAGAATTCTGCGGATACGGGATTCAAACTGGAAAAGGGAGAGTCGGACTTACAATATGTGCAATCCAAAGGAACTCTTGTGGTCGGTATTACCGATTTTGCTCCTATGGATTACCGTGATGGAGAGGATTGGGCCGGTTTCGATGTAGATTTGGCAAAAACCTTTGCAGAGAATATTGGCGTCACATTGGAACTGAAAGAGATTGACTGGGACAAGAAAACAGAACTTCTGGAGCAGGGGGATATTGACTGCATATGGAACGGAATGACTATGACAGAGGAGTTACAGAACACCATCTCCTGTTCCGATGCCTATTTGTCCAATGCCCAGGTGATTGTACTGCGAAGTGAAGATTTGAAACAGTATAATACGCCGGAATCGTGTCAGCACTTATTGTTTGCAGTGGAAGGCGGTTCTACTGGAGAGGCTCTGCTGAAAGAAATGAAATACCGGTATACAAGTTATTCGACCCAGATGGAGGCATTGCAAAGTGTCCGTGCAAAGAAATCAGATGCGGCTGTGATAGACATTATTATGGCATCATATAATACAGGAGAGGGGCAGGAATTTGACGACCTTGGCTTTACTATTTCTTTAAATGATGAAAAGATTTGCGTAGGTTTCCGCAAGAATTCGGATTTGACAGAGAAAGCAAATGCGTTCCTTAAAACTTCTTATGAAGATGGAACCATCCGTTCTCTGGCAAATCAGTATGGAATTGAGAGTGCAGTGCTGGAAATGGAAGGGAATTAATCTGTTAGATTTTATTTGAATTGCAATATAATAGTTGACATTTTTGACAATTTATACTAAAATAGTATTCGAATTAAACTGGATTTGAAGAAGTGCTTCACTGTTTCCTACGGGATTCAGAGTGAAGCACTTTTTCTTTTTCAACATATATGTGATGTATTTACCATGAGAAGAATGTACCGTGAGAAGAATGTTAAGTGAGCATTCCAAATAAATTGTAGTCTACGCAACATACACTTGAAAGGAGAGACGCGAAGGTGAGTATTTACATAAGTGTATTGACATATAATATTATATAATGTATAGTATTATACGAAAGATATAGTAAAGGAAAACGAAACAGAGCCGGACATAATTGCCGGGGGTTTTCGTGAAACAGGAAGAAAGGAGGAGGTAATATGACATACCAGCTGGCAGCGCCTCTGTTAGATGCCTGTGTGTTAGGCATTGTAATTCAGGAGGATGTATATGGGTATACGCTGACCCAGAAAGTGAAGGAACTGGTAGATATTTCAGAATCTACTCTGTATCCGGTACTTCGACGTCTGCAAAAGGAAAACTATGTCACTACCTATGATCAGCCGTTCCAGGGACGGAACCGAAGATATTACAAGATTACAGAGCAGGGAATAGAGCAACTTTCATTTTACCGCAGGGAGTGGGAATTTTATAAAGGTCGTATTGACCAGATGATAGGAGGAGAGAAGGTATGAACCAGAAAGCATTTTTGCAGGAATTGGAGAAACATCTGAAGCATATGCCAAAGGAGGACAGAGAGGATGCGCTCAGTTATTACCGGGAATATTTTGCGGATATGGGAGTGGCTGATGAAGAAGATGTCAGTGCTGCAGTGGGAACGCCGAAGGAAGTAGCCAGAACGATTTTGGCAGATTGCACCGAGAAGCAGGTGGAACGGCAGAAACAGGACGGTGGAGTAAAAAACGGTGCAAAGGTAATATGGCTGGTGCTGCTTGGTATTTGCGCTTCCCCGATTGCACTGCCTTTTATTCTGGTGTTGGTGGTTCTGTTTCTGTGTGGAATCATTGTTCTGTTTTCTATCGTGCTGTGTGTGGTGATGACTGGATTTGTAACACTGGCAGGTGGTGTAGCGGTGTTGCCTGGGATTCTCTGGGCGGCTGGGATTGGGCAGAAACTGGTGCTAGCAGGATATGCAGTGTTAATGATCGCACTGGGGCTGTTGTTTTTTGTTGCAACGGTGAAATTGTCAGAGTATTTTATTCGTTTTATTGCCTGGCTATTTCGAAAATGCTTTGCGAAAAAGGAGGTGGCATAAATGAACCGGATATTAAAAAAAGTAGCGTTTTGCAGTTTCCTTGCAGTGCTGGCAGGATTGCTTTTACTAGTGCTCGGTGTATGTTTTGGGGGGCATTTGGGCATGGCAATCGATTTGAAGGAACATGAGGTATATACAGAAGCCAATAAGGATTATATAGAGGATACGAAGTCCCTTTCTGCTTTTAATAGTATTTCAGTGAAGGGAGGAATACAGGATATTTCGATTGTAACAGGGGAGGAATACAAAGTGGAATATTATTTACGGGGAAGCAGAGCGCCCAAAATAGAGGTGAGCGACCATACCCTGACTCTTAATACGAAAAATCCAGAGTCGGATATTTACTTTGGAGTCAATTTTATAGATTTCTTTTTGGAAGAGGAAAAGGATAACTATATTTGCATTACAGTACCAGAAAATGTGGACTTAAAGAATGTTACTGTGAATCTGGAAGCCGGCGATGTAATTATTTTGGACAGCAGTCTGGAAAGCGTAAAGTTAGATTTGGAGGCAGGGGATTTGTCTATAGAGAATTCCTCCATACAGGATGTACGGTGTATTCTGGAGTGTGGAGACATAAAACTTCAGAATTCCACTTTTAATAATTTGGCTGGAAAGTTGGAAAATGGTGACTTTAAGATGATTTCTGTGGTTGCTGACAAATTGCAGTATGAGAGTGAATATGGCGATGTGAAGATTGCAGATTCCACGATTGACCAGATTGTAATGAAAGGGGAATCTTCAGATGTGGACATTCGGTTACATGGTAGTCTCAATGATTATGATCTGGACATTGTGACCGATGATGAAGATGTAAAAATTAATGGAGAGAGTCAGGGTGATGTGATCAAAATTGACCA
>JAQXNR010000205.1 GCA_029098105.1 Lachnospiraceae bacterium | reverse complement strand
GTACAACATTTATATATAAATTATGTTTATTTATTATTGAAGCATAGGAGTTTCGTAATTGCCTAAGAACTTAAAGTTCGAACGGGGAGGAAGTTATGGTAGAACGTATTTTGTTATTTAAACGGCAATCGGTGTGTTATGACACTATGAATATTTTTGCTGCCCAGTTGGAACGGTGTTTGAAGGAACAGGGAATTGCTGTTTCTTACTTGGATTTGACCAGTCCGACGTTGGAACAGGATGTGCTGGCGCTGGCAAAACAACATTTTGATGCGGCGATTGCCTTTAATTCTCTTGGGCAGGAGGCCTTTCGGGCAAATGGGGAGTACCTGTTTGATTACCTGCAAATCCCTTTTTTTAATTATATTGTGGACCACCCTCTCCGGCATCATCATACCCTGTCCACACCCCTTAGTAACTACCATGTTATCTGTCTGGATGAGGATCATGCTTCCTATATTCGCACTTATTACCCGCACATTCGCAGTGTGCATGTGATTCCTTTGGGTGGTATGTATGCTCCTGGGGACAATCCGGATTTCTCAAAGACGCTGGAAGACTTTGCCCGGCGTCCTTATGACATCATACTGACTGGTAGTTATTACGCTCTGACAGAGATTGAGGAAAAAATTGATTTGCTGCCGGAATTGGAGCGCAATCTTACGATTTCCTTGATTGAGACGATGCTTTCCCGTAGAACACTGACTAATGAAGCGGCGCTATTGTCTGTTCTGGAGGATTTGGATGTGGGAGAGGTAAAACCTCAGGTGTTTGCAGACCTTATGGCAGGTACGAATCTGGCAGGACACTATGTAAATGCCTGTGTTCGGGAGGAAGCGGTGTGGCAACTGTTGGCAGAAGGTATTGAACTTCACATATTTGGAAATGGTTGGGAGAAATTTCTGGAGATGAATCATCGAAAAGGTGGGAATTTTCGGCAGGAGCAGATTCACCCCGGGGTGTCCTATGAGACTTCCCTGCAACTTGCTGCCCAGTCAAAAATGGTATTGAATACAATGCCCTGGTTTAAAAATGGAATGCATGACCGGATTGCCACAGCGATGCTGAATGGCGCGGTGGCGGTAACGGATGGGAGTGGGTACCTTTCCCGGAATTTTGCAGCAGGAGAGGAACTGCTCGTTTATTCCATTGAGGACTACCCGGCAATGGCAGCCATGGTTTCGGACTCTTTGCAGGATATGGAGAAATTGTTTGAAATTGCCGGGAAGGGACGGCAAAAGGCAAAAAATGCGCTGGACTGGAAGACACGGACAGTTCAGATTCTGCAGGCAATATATGAGGTGCAAAAAAACAGTTGACAAATAGTGGATTGTGTGCTAGATTATTTGAGGATTAACCGCCGAAGACAGTAGGTACCGCAAGGTGTAAGCACAGCGCCTACCGAGGATGTAATAGTGAATCATAATTATTTATGTATGACAGTTACAACTCTGTGTTTTCGGACATGGAGTTTTTTATGTTACAGGACCGACCGGCAGTTAAAATAAATATAGGAGGAATGTAACGTGGCTAAAGTAGAATTAAAGCAGCCCATCGTAGAAGAAATCAAGAATAACTTTGCAGATGCTCAGGCAGCTGTACTGGTAGACTACCGTGGCTTAACTGTAGAGCAGGATACAAGACTTCGTAAGCAGTTAAGAGAGAACGGCGTAATCTACAAAGTATATAAGAATACGATGGTTAATCTGGCAGTTCAGGGAACAGAGTTTGAAGAATTAACGAAGGACCTGGAAGGACCGACTGCTGTGGCATTTTCAAAGACAGACGCAACTGCTCCTGCCCGCATTCTTTGCAAGTTTGCAAAGGAAGCTCCGGCACTGGAAGTAAAGTCTGGAATTATTGATGGCACATATTATGACAAGGCTGGTGTGGAGACGTTGTCCAACATCCCCTCAAGAGAAGAGTTACTGTCCAAGTTACTCGGAAGCATCCAGTCACCAATCGCCAATTTTGCCCGTGTTATTAAGCAGATTGCGGAAAGCAAAGAAGCTGAGGCATAGGAAATGGCGTGAATGCAGTTATGAAGCTGCATAACCAAGTATAAAACAATTTCAAATTTTAAGAATATGGAGGAATTTAATTATGGCAATGTCAACTCAGGAATTAATCGATGCAATCAAAGAGTTATCAGTATTAGAGTTAAACGATTTAGTAAAGGCTTGTGAGGAAGAATTTGGTGTTTCTGCAGCAGCAGGTGTTGTTGTAGCAGCAGCAGGTGCAGCTGGTGGAGATGCAGCAGCTGAGAAAGACGAGTTCGATGTAGAGTTAACTGAAGTAGGTGCTAACAAAGTTAAGGTTATTAAGGTTGTTCGTGAAGTAACCGGTTTAGGACTGAAGGAAGCTAAGGAAGTTGTAGATGGCGCTCCTAAGGTAGTAAAAGAGGGTGCTTCTAAGGAAGAGGCTGAGGACATCAAGACTAAGTTAGAGGCTGAGGGTGCTAAGGTTACATTGAAGTAATTTTACCCGGATGAAAATAAAGGAGTACGGTTTTGCCGTACTCCTTTTTGTTTACATGAATTTTATTTATGAGTTTTTTCAGACTCTGGTTGGGTAACCTGGTTTTCAGGGAAGGGAGAGCGCAGGCGGAATACAACAGCGAATAGTACCAGCAGTGCGGCGCCTATATAGAGGGGGAGGTACAGAGAGTCCCCGGTTATTTTTCCTACCAGAGCATCAAAGGGACTGCTCAGGAACATTCCCAGATTGAAGAGTGCCATCATGGAGGCGGAAGCCATAGCCAACTGGGAAGGAGAGGCGGCAAGTCCCAGAATCATCATAGCAGATGCCTGACTCATGGAAAATCCCATGCCACCAATAAAAATCATAATGCACAGCAGAGGAATGTTACGGGCAAGAGCGCAGCCCACATAACCGGTGGCAGTTACCAGCAGAAACAGTGGCAGGGAATGGCGGCGCAGATATTTAAAGACATGAGGATAACACAGACCTCCCAGCATACATCCCACAGAAAAGAAAACGGCTACGACGCCAGCAATAGCAGCGGAAGGGTGAATTTCTGTGCTTAAAAAAGAACAGCCAATGAGCAGGGGGGCAATGGTGATTCCCATAATTCCCATCATACACCACATGGCAAATACATTTTTGGGCATGGGCTCTTTTTCTGTATTTTCCTCTGCGGGTTGTTCTGCTTTAGCCAGACTGTCAATATCCGGGCAGAGAAATAAAATGATGGCAAAAGGAATCAACAGCAGCAGATGGTTTAAAAACACATAGTTCCAATGAATATCTGCCAGAACACCACCAAGAAATTGCAGCAGACAGTTGGCACCAAAACCGAAGAAGGTTCCGAAACCGAGAACACTGGCGCGTTTTTCTTTTGGAATCAAAATAGTGGTAATCGTATTTTCCAGGCTCATCATACCGCCAAAACCAATTCCGAACAGGGCGCGTAGCACCAGAATCAGTCCGAAATTGTTGACCAAAAAGGGAAGCAGACAGCCGAGCATTTCTGTTATTGCACAGAAATAAATCAGTTTCCGGTATCCGATTTTTTTGCCGGCAAACATACCTACCAGCATACTGAAAATAACGCTGGCGAGGGCGGAAATTGTAGTGACATAAAGTCCTGTTGTAGAGGACAGATGAAATTCTTCTGCAATGAGGGAAATAGCAGCATCAATAGAGCCGGGAATTTGTCCCATACAAAAAATAGACATAATTGTTGCAAAAGAAAGTAAGTATTGTTTCTTTTCGTTCATATTTGGTTACACTCCTTTTTATTCTTGTTAGAGTTTGCTGGACAAAAAAAGAAGTGCGTAAATCAGTTTGGATTTACGCACTTTCTGCAACACAACTCGTCGTATTTAACATTCCTATTTTAAAATAAATGAAAACATTTGTCAAAACGAAAAAACTGCCAAAATTTTCATAAAAATATAATTGACATCCCTTGACTATTATGATAATATAGGAAAATGTATCAGTATGGGTTATTATGCACAAGTGTTTATTGCGGGGATACTTATATAAAGATACACACTATTATATAAGAGGTGAAAAACTCAATGAAGAAAAACAGAATCAATCTAATCGAATCTGGCAAAGGCAAGCGCATGAGCTATGCCCGTAAAAAAGAAGTTCTGGATATGCCCAATCTGATTGAAGTCCAGAAAGATTCTTACCAGTGGTTCCTTGAGGAAGGTTTGAAAGAGGCGTTTAATGATGTAATGCCGATTGAAGACCGAAGCGGGGATTTCAGTCTGGCCTATGTTTCCCATCATTTTTGCTATGACGAAATCAAATATACGATTGAACAGTGTAAGGAGTACGGTGTGACCTATGCGGTTCCACTGAAGGTTAAACTGGCTCTGCGCAATATGAAAAATGAGTCTGATGAGATACTGGAAAATGAGGTCTTCATGGGTGAACTTCCGATGATGACAGAGACTGGTACCTTTGTTATAAATGGTGCAGAACGTGTTATTGTAAGTCAGTTGGTTCGTTCACCAGGCGTATATTTTACTTTGGGACGCGATAAGATTGGTAAAGGTTTATATAATTCACAGGTAATTCCGAACCGTGGTGCGTGGCTGGAGTACGAGACGGATTCCAATGACGTATTTTATGTGCGTGTAGACCGTACACGAAAGGTTCCGGTTACTGTTTTAATGCGTGCGCTGGGATTGGGTACGGATGCAGAGATTAAGGAATTGTTTGGTGAGGATCCAAAGATTCTTGCGACTCTGGAAAAGGATTCCTCTACCGACTATAAGACTGGTCTGGAAGAGTTATATAAGAAGATTAAGCCGGGAGACCCCTTCTCAGAAGACAATGCCCACAATCTGATTCAGGGTATGTTTTTTGATGCGGGAAAATACGATTTGGCAAAGGTGGGACGTTATAAATTCAATAAGAAACTGTCCCTGCGCAATCGTGCTGCCGGATTTGTGCTGGCAGAGGATGCCATTGACCCGACGACAGGAGAAGTTTTAGTAGCAGCGGGAACGGAACTGACCAAAGAACTGGCAGACAAGATTCAGTATGCTGCTGTAGACTATATTATGGTACAGGCTGAGGGCGCACCGGATGCAGTTAAGATTTTGAGCAACAAGATGGTAGACATTACCAAATGGGTGGACATCAGCGAAAAGGATGCCAGAGCGATGGGTGTTACCGAGGAAGTATATTACCCGGTATTGCAGTCTCTGTTAGAGGAGTTTGGTTCTGACCAGGCGGCTCTGCTGAAGGCAATCGAGCGGAATCTTTCTGAACTGATTCCGAAGCATATTACCATTGAGGATATTTTTGCTTCGATTAACTACAACATTCATTTGCAGTACGGCATTGGCAACTTTGACGACATTGACCATTTGGGTAACCGTCGAATCCGTGCTGTAGGCGAATTACTGCAGAACCAGTACCGGGTTGGACTGACCCGTCTGGAGCGTATGGTAAAAGAAAAGATGCAGACGATGGATGAGGAGAATATTACCATCCAGTCGCTGATTAATATTAAGCCGGTAACGGGTGCAATTAAGGAATTCTTCGGAAGTTCCCAGTTGTCCCAGTTTATGGATCAGAACAACCCTCTTTCTGAGTTGACTCACAAGAGACGTTTGTCTGCTCTGGGACCGGGTGGTTTGAGCCGTGACCGTGCAGGATTTGAGGTGCGTGACGTACATTACACCCACTATGGACGTATGTGTCCGATTGAGACCCCTGAGGGTCCGAACATCGGTCTGATTAACTCGCTTGCTACTTATGCGAGAATTAATGAGTACGGTTTTGTTGAGGCACCTTATTTGAAATGTGACAAGAGTGACCCTAAGAATCCCCGGGTTACAGATGAAGTTATTTATCTGACCGCGGATGAAGAAGACAACTACACAGTTGCCCAGGCGAATGCGAAGTTGACAGAGGATGGATATTTTGCGAACAACAATGTACCTGGACGTTACCGGGAAGAGACTTCTGAATTTCCAAAATCCCGGATTGATTTGATGGATGTGTCCCCTCGGATGGTATTCTCAGTGGCAACTTCCATGATTCCATTCTTGGAGAATGACGATGCAAACCGTGCCCTGATGGGTTCCAACATGCAGCGTCAGGCGGTGCCTCTTCTGATTACAGAGGCTCCGGTTGTGGGTACCGGTATGGAAGGTAAAGCAGCGGTAGATTCCGGTGTCTGCATTGTGGCAAAGCATGATGGTGTAGTAGATGTGTCTTCCAGCACCCAGATTGTAATCCGCAGAGATGACAATGGGGATAAGGATGTATACAATCTGATTAAGTTTGCCCGTAGCAACCAGAGTAACTGTATGAACCAGCGCCCGATTGTGTATAAGGGTGACAAGGTGAAGAAGGGGGATGTCATTGCAGACGGAGCCTCCACAGATCATGGCGAGATTGCTCTTGGAAAGAACCCGTTAATTGGATTTATGACCTGGGAGGGTTATAACTACGAGGATGCGGTACTGATGAGTGAGCGCATGGTGCAGGATGATGTATACACTTCTGTACACATTGAAAAATATGTGGCAGAGGCGAGAGATACTAAACTGGGACCGGAAGAAATCACAAAGGATTTGGCAGGTCTTGGTGAGGATGTATTAAAAGATTTGGACGAAAATGGTATTATTCGTGTCGGTGCGGAAGTGCGGGCGGGAGATATTCTGGTCGGTAAAGTAACACCCAAGGGAGAGACGGAACTGACCGCAGAAGAGAGACTGCTCCGGGCTATTTTCGGTGAGAAGGCAAGAGAAGTTCGTGACACCTCACTGCGTGTACCTCACGGTGCATACGGTGTCATTATGAGCACCCAGACCTTTACAAGAGAGAATAAGGATGAATTGGCACCGGGTGTCAATAAGTCCGTTAATGTATATATTGCCCAGAAACGTAAAATCAGTGTTGGCGATAAGATGGCGGGACGTCACGGTAATAAGGGTGTCATTTCCCGTATATTGCCGGTGGAAGATATGCCTTTCCTGCCAAACGGACGGCCGCTGGATATTGTGTTGAATCCGCTGGGTGTACCTTCCCGTATGAACATCGGTCAGGTGTTGGAGATTCACTTGAGTCTGGCTGCTAAAGTATTGGGAATCAATGTGTCTACTCCGATTTTCAATGGTGCCAATGAGGTTGACATTATGGAGACACTGGAGATGGCAAATGACTATGCCAATGAAGAATGGGATGTGTTTGAGGAACGCTGGGGCGACAAAGTCAATGATGATGTGATGGAATACCTGCATGAGCATCTGGAACACAGAGAGGAATGGAAAGGGGTTTCGATTAACCGTACCGGTAAAGTACAGCTTCGTGATGGACGTACTGGTGAAGAATTTGACAGCCCGGTTACCATTGGTTTCATGCACTATTTGAAACTGCATCATTTGGTTGATGATAAGATTCATGCTCGTTCCACTGGTCCGTACTCTCTGGTAACGCAGCAGCCTCTGGGTGGTAAAGCCCAGTTCGGTGGACAGCGTTTTGGTGAGATGGAGGTTTGGGCACTGGAGGCTTATGGTGCCGCATACACACTGCAGGAGATTTTAACTGTAAAATCCGATGATGTAGTAGGTCGTGTAAAGACGTATGAGTCCATTATTAAGGGTGAAAATATTCAGGAGCCGGGTATTCCCGAATCCTTCAAGGTTCTGTTAAAAGAATTCCAGTCACTGGCACTGGACATCAATGTATTGGATGAGGACGGCAATGTAATTGAACTTCAGGAGAATGTCGATTACAGCACCCGTAATCCAGAGACCGTTTCTATGATTAGTGACAACGGTATGCCAACTTCCCAGGATGCGGAGGAAGAATTTAAACAGAGTGGATTTGAAACCGGTGATTTGGAAGATGGAGACGATGTCTATGGGGATGATTCTGTGGATATGGGTTCTTCAGAAGATATAGACAACGAATAGAAAGGAGAAACCTTAGATGTCAGATATGAATCAGCAGAACGAGGAACAACTGAAATTTGATGCCATTCAGATTGGGTTAGCTTCTCCAGAAAAGATTAGAGAATGGTCCAAGGGTGAGGTTTTAAAACCAGAGACCATCAATTACAGAACATTAAAGCCGGAAAAGGACGGTTTGTTCTGCGAGCGTATTTTTGGACCGCAGAAAGACTGGGAATGTCACTGTGGTAAGTACAAAAAGGTTCGCTATAAAGGTGTTGTCTGTGACCGGTGTGGTGTGGAAATTACTAAGTCCAGCGTCCGCCGTGAGCTTATGGGACACATTGAACTGGCGGCACCGGTTTCCCACATTTGGTATTTTAAGGGAATCCCTTCCAGAATTGCACTGATGTTGGATATTACTCCGAAGGCACTGGAAAAGGTATTGTATTTTGCAGCCTATATTGTGATTGACCCGGGAGAGACTAATTTTCAGAAAAAACAGGTCATCTCGGATGAAGAATTCCGCATGGCAGAGGAAGAATTTGGTTATGATTCCTTCAAGGCGGAAATGGGTGCAGAGGCGATTAAGAAGTTACTGGCTGATGTAGATTTGGATGCAGAGGCGAAGACTTTAAAAGAAGAACTTAAGAATTCTACTCCCCAGAACCAGAAACAGGCTAAGATTATTAAGCGGTTAGAGGTAGTGGAGGCGTTCCGTAATTCCTCCAATAAGCCGGAGTGGATGATTTTGGATGTGATTCCGGTTATTCCGCCGGATTTACGTCCGATGGTACAGTTGGATGGTGGACGTTTTGCTACTTCCGATTTGAATGATTTGTACAGACGTATTATTAACCGTAACAACCGTTTGAAGAAGTTGTTGGAATTAGATGCACCGGATATGATTGTGCGCAATGAGAAGCGTATGTTACAGGAGGCAGTAGATGCCTTGATTGACAATGGTCGTCGTGGACGTCCGGTTACTGGTCCTGGTAACCGTGCACTGAAATCTCTTTCTGAAATGTTAAAGGGTAAGCAGGGACGGTTCCGTCAGAACTTGTTAGGTAAGCGTGTAGATTATTCTGGACGTTCTGTAATCGTGGTAGGACCGGAGTTAAAGATTTACCAGTGTGGTTTGCCGAAAGAGATGGCAATCGAACTTTTCAAACCTTTTGTTATGAAAGAACTGGTAGCCCGCAAAGAGGATGTGCATAACATCAAGCAGGCGAAGAAAAAAGTTGAAAAATTAGAGGATGATGTATGGGATGTATTGGAGGATGTTATTAAAGAACATCCGGTTATGCTGAACCGTGCTCCTACTTTGCATCGTCTTGGTATTCAGGCATTTGAGCCGATTTTGGTAGAGGGTAAGGCAATCAAGTTGCATCCATTGGTATGTACTGCGTACAATGCGGATTTCGATGGTGACCAGATGGCAGTGCATCTTCCTCTTTCCGTAGAGGCACAGGCAGAGTGTAGATTTTTACTGCTCTCTCCCAACAACCTGTTAAAGCCTTCCGATGGTGGTCCTGTGGCAGTTCCGTCTCAGGATATGGTACTGGGTATTTACTATTTAACGATGGAGAAACCGGGTGCTTTAGGAGAAGGTAAGTTCTTCAAGTCTGAAAACGAGGCAATTCTGGCTTATGAGAATAAAGTGGTAACACTGCATTCCAAAATTAAAGTCAGACGTTGCGGCGTGGACAAAGAGGGCAACAAAATTTCCCGGATTGTGGATTGTACGGTAGGACGTATTATATTCAATGAGATTATTCCTCAGGATTTGGGATATGTGGACCGGGAAGACCCGGAAAATGCATTGAAACTGGAAATTGATTTCCATGTAGGAAAGAAACAGTTGAAAGGCATTTTGGATAAATGTATTAACCTGCATGGAGCAACAGATACGGCAGAGGTACTGGACGACATTAAGAGTCTGGGATATAAGTTCTCTACCCGTTCTGCTATGACGGTTTCCATTTCTGATATGACTGTACCAGAGACAAAAACCCAGATTCTTGCAGATGCGCAGGCGACTGTTGACAAACTGACCAAAATGTATCGTCGTGGTCTGATGACAGATGAGGAGCGTTATAAGGCAGTTGTCAATACCTGGTTCGAAGCAGACAAGAAGTTGACGGATGACTTGTTGAATGGTCTGGACAAATATAACAACATCTTTATGATGGCAGATTCCGGAGCCCGTGGTTCTAACCAGCAGATTAAGCAGTTAGCGGGTATGCGTGGATTGATGGCAGATACAATGGGTCGTACCATTGAATTGCCGATTAAGTCCAACTTCCGTGAAGGTCTGGATGTATTGGAGTATTTTATTTCCGCTCATGGAGCTCGTAAAGGACTTTCTGATACGGCGCTTCGTACTGCCGATTCCGGATATTTGACGAGACGTCTGGTTGACGTTTCTCAGGATATTGTAATCCGTGAAGTGGATTGTAGTCTGGGACAGGAGACTATTCCGGGAATGGAAGTAGAAGCTTTCATGGATGGAAAAGAGACAATTGAAAACTTTAGTGACCGAATTACTGGCCGCTATGCCGCTGAAACAATCAATGATCCTGAGACCGGGGAGATGATTGTAAAGCGGAATCACATGATTACACCACAGCGTGCAGCTAAGATTATAGCAGCAGGCTATGAAAAAATAAAAATTCGTACTATTTTAACCTGTCAGTCTCACAATGGTGTCTGTGCAAAATGTTACGGTGCCAACATGGCTACCGGACAGACCGTACAGGTTGGCGAGGCAGTTGGTATTATTGCAGCCCAGTCCATTGGTGAGCCGGGTACCCAGCTTACCATGCGTAACTTCCATGCAGGTGGAGTTGCCGGTGGTGACGATATCACACAGGGTCTTCCTCGTGTTGAGGAGTTATTTGAGGCTCGTAAGCCAAAAGGACTTGCTATTTTGTCTGAGTTTGGCGGTAAGGTTGAAATTCGCGATGCGAAGGCAAAGCGGGAAGTTGTAGTAACGAATGATGAGACGGGAGAGTCCAAGGCATATTTGATTCCGTTTGGTTCCCGTATTAAAGTAATGGATGGTCAGGTGATTGCAGCTGGTGATGAACTGACCGAGGGTTCTGTAAATCCTCATGACATTTTGAAGATTAAGAATGTGCGTGCTGTGCAGGATTATATGCTGCGGGAAGTGCAGCGTGTTTACCGTCTTCAGGGTGTAGATATTAATGACAAGCATATTGAGATTATTGTGCGTCAGATGCTTAAGAAGATTAAGATATATGAGAGTGGTGACACGAACTATCTGCCGGGTATGCAGGTGAATATCCTCGACTTCGAGGAGACTAACCGTCAGATGGAGGCACAGGGCTTAGAGCCGGCCAAAGGAACACAGGTAATGCTGGGTATCACGAAGGCTTCTCTGGCTACCGATTCCTTCCTTTCAGCAGCATCCTTCCAGGAAACGACCAAGGTTCTTACGGAGGCTGCCATTAAGGGTAAGACAGACCCGTTGAACGGTCTGAAGGAGAACGTTCTCATTGGTAAATTGATTCCGGCAGGAACGGGTATGAAACGGTATCGTTCCGTAAAACTGGATACTGACGTAGAAGAAATTAATATGGATGATGATATTGATTTTGGTGATGACTTTGAATTGGAAGAAGATGTGGATCTGAAAGATGTGATTGAAACTGCCAGTGCAGAATTGGCAGAGGAGGACGCTGCATCTTCCACGATAGAAGAATAATCATTTTCCATTCATAATATAAAAACTGTCCGGTCTGTGCCGGGCAGTTTTTGTTTTGTTGACAGAAAAATCCCCGGCTATGCCGGTGGTAATCCTTTATGAGAAATGGGGTGAAACTGTGAATTCAGAAAATCGAATCATTTATAGAAAGGCCCTGGGGCTTGCCATTCCCATGATGATACAGAATGGCATTACAAATATGGTAGGGCTGGTAGACAACGTTATGGTTGGAAGTCTGGGAACGGAATCCATGACTGGAGTGGCGATTGTAAATCAGTTGCTTTTTGTAAATAACCTGGCTATTTTCGGTGGACTTGCGGGGCCGGGAATCTATGGTGCACAGTTCTTTGGACACAATGACCAGGAGGGTGTGCGCAACACATTTCGCTTTAAACTTTGGATTTGCGCTTTCTGTGTAATTGTGGCAGCCGCTGTATTTTTCTTTGGTGGAGAAGGTCTGATTCAGTTATATTTACGGGGAGAGAGTGGTTCCATGAATCCGGCAGCCACCTTGGGATATGGAAAGCAGTATTTACAGATTATGCTTTGGAATCTTCTACCCTTTGCTGTTACCCAGGCATATGCAGGTACTTTGAGAGAGACTGGGGAAACTGTGAAACCAATGGTAGCGGGATTGATTTCCGTTGTAGTGGATATTGTGTTTAACTACCTGTTAATTTTTGGCCAATTTGGATTTCCGGAACTAGGCGTAAGAGGTGCTGCGATTGCCACTGTGCTGGCGAGGTTTGTAGAACTCTCTGTTGTTGTTTTGTGGAGTCATAGTGCAAAAGAAAAACATGTATTTTTGCAGGGAATTTACCGTACTCTAAAAGTACCAAGACAATTATGCCTTACTATGCTGAAAAAGGGATTTCCCATATTTGCCAATGAATTTTTGTGGTCGGGAGGGATTGCGGTACTGACTCAGTGCTATTCCATCAGGGGCTTGACTGTGGTGGCGGGACTGAATATTTCCAATGCAATCTGTAACTTGCTGAATGTCTCTTTTGTTTCCCTGGGTTCTGCGGTGGGCGTTATTATAGGGCAGTTTCTGGGGGCGTCAGAATTTGACCGGGCACGCAAGGGTACTTTTGTGTTAATGCGGTTTACCGCTGCGGTGACAACTGTTTTTGCCATGGTGTTAGCAGCGGTATCAGGGATTTTCCCTAATTTTTATGATACCACGCCTCAGGTTCGGCAGATGGCGCAGTATTTTATTCTTACCACTGCAATCTTTTTCCCTTTGCAGGGGTATCTGAATGCAATCTATTTTACGTTGCGTTCCGGGGGAAAAACGGTTATTACATTTTTCTTTGACAGTGGATTTAGCTGGATTTTCTGTGTCCCGGTGGCGGCGTTGCTATGCTATTTTACCAATTTGCCAATTCTGGTAATATATGTGATTGTGCAGGCACTAGATATTATAAAAACTGTGGTGGGCTACGTACTCATTCGAAAAGGGGTATGGATAGCCAATCTGGTGGCAGACAAAGCATAAAAGAAAAATCAGTAAATAGAGTAAAATACAGGGAATAATTTTGTAAAATATAAGGAATAATACTTGACAAGCCATGGCAAAATGGATACAATAATCAAGCATGCGTAGAAAAATCTACGTTTGTTTCGATTGCATTAAAGCAACCTAACAGAATCTGTTTCGGGGATGATTCCGAGGCAGTACAATAATATCGCAGGAGGTGAAAACATGCCAACATTTAACCAGTTAGTGAGAAAAGGAAGACAGACTGTTACAAAGAAGTCTACTGCACCGGCTCTTCAGAAGGGTTACAACTCTTTGAAGAAGAGACCTACTGATACCGCTGCTCCTCAGAAGCGTGGTGTTTGTACCGCAGTAAAGACCGCTACACCGAAAAAGCCGAACTCCGCTCTGCGTAAGATTGCCAGAGTACGTCTCTCTAACGGAATCGAAGTAACAAGCTATATTCCAGGCGAAGGTCACAACCTTCAGGAGCATAGTGTTGTCTTAATCCGTGGAGGAAGAGTTAAGGATTTACCTGGTACCCGTTACCATATTGTTCGTGGTACACTGGATACTGCAGGTGTTGCCAACAGAAAACAGGCTCGTTCCAAGTATGGCGCTAAGAGACCTAAGAAATAGGACACCGGCGTTTGTTGTTTTACCTGATTTAGGAAGGTAGAATAGGAACAGACAGTTTGTACAAGTGCTGGAAAAAGCGATATTTACCTGTGGGTTGCAGGAATAGAGTAACGTTTTTTAAAAGCACGAACGGTCCCAAAGACCGAGTACCGAAGAATTAATTATTATTAAGGAGGGAAGAACCGTGCCGCGTAAAGGACATATTGCAAAAAGAGAAGTATTAGCGGATCCGATTTACAAGAATACGGTGGTTACCAAACTCATCAATAACATTATGTTAGATGGTAAGAAAGGTGTTGCACAGAAGATTGTATATGGTGCATTTGACCGCGTTGCCAATGAAACTGGTAAGGATGCCATGGAGGTCTTTACAGATGCCATGAACAACATCATGCCAGAGGTAGAGGTTAAGGCAAGACGTATTGGTGGTGCCACATATCAGGTACCGATTGAGGTTCGCGCTGACAGACGTCAGGCATTAGCACTTCGCTGGTTGACTCTGTTCTCTCGTAAGAGAAGTGAGAAGACAATGGAAGAGCGTTTGGCTAAGGAAATCTTAGATGCTGCTAATAATACTGGCGCTTCTGTAAAGAAGAAAGAAGATATGCATAAGATGGCAGAGGCAAACAAGGCATTTGCTCATTACAGATTCTAGTAGAAGGAGGAAAAAATCTTGGCTGGAAGAGAATATCCATTAGATAGAACCAGAAATATTGGTATTATGGCTCATATCGATGCTGGTAAGACCACATTGACAGAGCGTATTCTGTATTATACTGGTGTAAATTACAAGATTGGTGAGACTCATGATGGTGCTTCTACCATGGACTGGATGGAGCAGGAGCAGGAGAGAGGTATTACTATTACTTCTGCTGCTACAACCTGCCATTGGACTTTGGAAGATCATCACAAAGCAAAGGATGGTGCGTTAGAGCATCGTATTAACATCATCGATACCCCGGGTCACGTTGACTTTACTGTAGAGGTAGAGCGTTCTCTGCGTGTACTGGATGGAGCAGTTGGTGTGTTTGATGCTAAGGCTGGTGTAGAGCCTCAGTCAGAGAATGTATGGCGTCAGGCTGACACATACAACGTACCGCGTATGGCATTCATCAATAAGATGGATAAGATGGGTGCTGACTTTTTTATGTCTGTTCAGACAATTATTGATCGTCTGGGCAAAAATGCTATCCCGGTTCAGATTCCAATCGGCAAGGAAGATGACTTTGTAGGATTGATTGATCTGTTTGAGATGGAAGCATACTATTACAAAGATGACAAGGGTGAAGACATCGAGATTACAGAGATTCCAGATGATTTGAAGGATCTTGCCCAGGAGTGGCATGACAATCTGGTAGAAAAAGTCTGTGAGTTGGATGATGACTTGTTAGAGAAATACCTGGAGGGTGAAGAGCCGTCTATTGATGAGATGAAACAGGCACTTCGTAAAGGTACTATCGCATGTGAGGCAGTTCCGGTATACTGCGGTTCTGCATACAAGAATAAAGGTGTTCAGAAAATGTTGGATGGTGTTATTGAGTATATGCCGGCACCGACTGACATTCCTGACATCACAGGTGTTGATGAGGATGGTAATGAGGTTGTACGTCATTCTTCTGATGATGAACCTTTCTCCGCATTGGCATTTAAGATTATGACTGACCCGTTTGTAGGAAAGTTAGCTTTCTTCCGTGTGTATTCCGGTACTATGAACTCTGGTTCTTATGTGCTGAATGCAACAAAGGGAAAGAAAGAGCGTGTAGGACGTATTGTTCAGATGCATGCAAATAAGCGTACTGAGATTGACAAGGTATACTCAGGAGATATTGCTGCAGCAGTTGGTTTCAAGTTAACAACAACTGGTGACACAATCTGTGATGAGCAGCATCCTGTAATTCTTGAGTCTATGGAATTCCCGGAGCCGGTTATTGAGTTGGCAATCGAGCCTAAGACAAAGAATGACCAGGGTAAGATGGGTGAGGCACTTGCTAAATTGGCAGAGGAGGATCCGACCTTCCGTGCACATACGGACAAAGAGACGGGTCAGACTATTATTGCCGGTATGGGTGAACTTCATCTGGACGTTATTGTAGATCGTCTGCTTCGTGAGTTTAAGGTAGAGGCAAATGTTGGTGCTCCTCAGGTAGCATACAAAGAGACCTTTACTAAGCCTGTTGATGTAGATAGTAAGTATGCTAAGCAGTCAGGTGGTCGTGGACAGTACGGTCATTGTAAAGTTAAATTTGAGCCTATGGATCCGAACGGAGAAGAGACTTTCAAATTCGAATCTACCGTTGTCGGTGGTGCAATTCCGAAGGAATACATTCCTGCTGTTGGGGAAGGTATTGAGGAGGCTGCTCAGGCAGGTATCCTTGCAGGATTCCCTGTACTTGGTGTATATGCAAACGTATATGATGGTTCTTACCATGAGGTCGATTCATCTGAGATGGCATTCCACATTGCCGGTTCTATGGCATTTAAAGATGCAATGAAGAAAGCAGATCCGGTATTGCTTGAGCCGATTATGAAAGTAGAAGTAACCATGCCTGAAGAATACATGGGTGATGTTATTGGAAGTCTGAACGCAAAACGTGGTCAGATTGAAGGTATGGATGATATCGGTGGTGGAAAGATTGTAAGAGCATACGTTCCGTTGGCTGAGATGTTTGGTTATTCTACTGAACTGCGTTCCAGCACTCAGGGTCGTGGTAACTACTCTATGTTTTTTGAGAGATATGAGCCGGTTCCCAAGTCCGTTCAGGAGAAGATTATTGCAAGTCATGCCAAATAGTACAGCATGCGGCATGGAACGAACATGTTCCATATTATAAACCACTTGAAATATTAGCAAAAATATAATATAATTCTAACTAATCGTGGGATGTCCCATGCCTTTCGGCGTACCAGCATGGCTGGTACATTAGTTAGGATGTAAATAATTAAATTTTGCCCGGATGGGCCCATTAAAAGGAGGATTTTAAAAAATGTCTAAGGAAAAGTTTAATCGTAGCAAGCCGCATTGTAACATTGGTACCATCGGTCACGTAGATCATGGTAAAACTACTTTAACAGCAGCAATTACAAAAGTGTTAGCTGCACGTGTAGAAGGTAATACAGCTGAGAACTTTGAGGATATCGATAAGGCTCCAGAGGAGAGAGAGCGTGGTATCACTATCTCTACAGCTCACGTTGAGTATCAGACAGCTAAGAGACATTACGCACACGTTGACTGTCCAGGCCATGCCGATTATGTAAAGAACATGATCACTGGTGCTGCTCAGATGGATGGTGCTATCTTAGTAGTAGCTGCAACTGACGGTGTTATGGCACAGACCAAAGAGCACATCTTACTGTCTCGTCAGGTAGGTGTACCTTACATCGTAGTATTCTTAAATAAGTGCGATATGGTTGACGACGAAGAGTTGATCGAATTAGTAGAGATGGAAGTAACAGAGCAGTTAGAGGAGTATGGTTTCACTGATTGCCCAATCATCAAGGGTTCTGCTTTAAAGGCTTTAGAGGATCCAAACGGCGAGTGGGGAGACAAGATCATGGAATTAATGGATACTGTAGATTCTTACATTCCAGATCCTCAGCGTGCTACTGATCAGCCATTCTTAATGCCTGTAGAGGACGTATTCACAATTACCGGTCGTGGTACTGTAGCTACTGGTAGAGTAGAGCGTGGTACTCTTCACCTGAACGAGGAAGTTGAGATCGTTGGTGTTAAGGAAGAGACTCAGAAGACAGTTGTAACTGGTATCGAGATGTTCCGTAAGTTATTAGACGAGGCTCAGGCTGGTGATAACATCGGTGCATTACTTCGTGGTATCCAGAGAACAGATATCGTTCGTGGACAGGTTTTAGCAGCTCCTGGAACTGTTACTTGCCACAAGAAGTTTACTGCTCAGGTTTACGTTTTAACTAAGGACGAGGGTGGACGTCATACTCCATTCTTCAACAACTACCGTCCACAGTTCTATTTCCGTACAACTGATGTAACTGGTGTTTGCGAGTTACCTGCAGGTACAGAGATGTGTATGCCTGGTGATAACGTTGAGATGACTATCGAGTTAATTCACCCAGTAGCTATGGAGCAGGGTCTTACATTCGCTATCCGTGAAGGTGGTAGAACAGTAGGTTCTGGTCGTGTTGCTA
>JAQXNR010000204.1 GCA_029098105.1 Lachnospiraceae bacterium | reverse complement strand
GTCCTTTCTGTCAATATATTTTCGCTTTTCAATTTCTTCCTCTGCGACTTGGTAAATTTCCTTTAGAAAATCAATCAAATCCCGCATTCGCTGTTCATCTACCTGAACAAATATGGCATCTAAATAGTCTACCATAATCTGGTCCACTTCTCTTAGAATATCTCTGCCTGCATCCGTTAAAGCGACACAGGTATTCCGCCTGTCCCTTACATCCTGGTAGCGCTTCACATAGCCCTTCTTTTCCAGATGATTCAAGGTCCTGGAAATGGAAGGTACAGAAAGTTTTATTCTCCTTGCCAGTTCCGATACCTTAGCCCCACTGTCTTCTCCCACTTCCTCATTCAACTTTTCAGTGACAGAGAGAATATGGCAATCGCTCTGGGAGATAGGCATTATACTGGACAGTTTTAATTTATGGAAATGAAACAATACATCCATCAGTTCATTCTTAAACTGCTGCAAATTCGTCACCTCCTGTCTTACTGACGCCAAATTATTAACCTTGTTATTTATTAACCATGTTAATTGTTGTAGCACACTATACCTATATAGTCAAGAAAAAAATGCAAACAATCTGTGTTTTCACAAATTGTTCGCATTTACCTGTCACATATAAACGTTACTTACAATCATCCCTCTAACTCGTCCAAAAATTCCTTCATAGAACTCTTGTACTCTTCTTCAGAGGAATTGTTGAAAATAAACAACTCATCTACCAATTCCTTATTATACAAATTATCCGGAATATTAAAGTCAATCCGGGAAATGTACTCATCCCAGTTCTCCAATTTCCATGTATCCCGCTCAGAATTCCGCTCAATCATGCGCTGATGGCAGGTTTCCGGAGAGGTCTTCACCCATATAATAACCAATTGGGCATGTAATTCATCATGCAATTTCTTACGCAACATCTTTAAATAATCTGCGCTGTGAATCTCCCGGGTAAAAGGTGCATTCACAAGTACATAATCCTCATAACGCAATGCGTCATAAGCCAAATCCAAAATCACATCATATTCCGGATCACGAATCCATTCCTCAAAGAAATCTGAACTTCTGTTAAACTCTTCATTGGCAACCTCAAAAATCTTCTTGGAAAGGGGAATCAGCGTATCCTTGTCCAAATAAACCATATGCTTTGCATTCTCTGCAATCTTTTTAGAAATAAAAGTCTTTCCACATGCTGGTGGAGAAACTACTAATATTAATTTTTTCATAGTACTCAGCCTTCCTCACATAGTTTTCCCGTTCAATGCAACGTACCGTTTTATCATAATATTTTATTTGCAATCTGTCAATTCTTTCCTTCAAAATTTTTATAGCCAACTTGCAAAATCCTATTTCCTGTGCTATATGTAACAATAAGTATAACAAGAAAGCAGGAGTCCTTATGAAACTTACAAACACAAGCGGAACAAGTATTTTGGTAGAAGGCGTCATATTTGACATGGATGGGCTGATTTATGACAGTGAACGGCTCTTTTTTCAACAAAAACAAATAGTAACCCGGGAATACGGTTATACCGAAACCGAGGAAAACTATGTACAGACACTTGGACTTACAGGAGAAACCTTAAAATCCACTATGCTCTCTATTTATGGCAAAGATTACCCTTTTGAAGAAATCAGTAAAAAAAGCCGGGAAAATATGATGAAATTCATTTCCCAGAATGGACTGCCCATAAAAAAAGGAATTACCCAGCTACTGCAATTTCTGAAACAAAACAACATCCCCTGTGCTATTGCATCCTCTACTCATCTTACCTACATTCAGGAGTACCTGTCAAAAACCAACCTGAACAATTATTTTTCCGCAGTCATTGGTGGCGACATGATTCGTCATTCCAAACCAGAGCCGGACATTTTTTTAGAAGCTGCCGCTGCCCTTTCACTGTCTCCTTCCCAGTGCCTTGTACTGGAGGATTCGGAAAACGGTATTCTAGCAGCCCATAATGCAGGCATTCCGGTCATTTGTATTCCAGACATGAAACAGCCGCAAGACACCTTTTGCAGTCTCACCTTTGACCTGCTTTCGGATGCCTCACGACTGCCATCTATGTTTTCTTAAAGCATTATATTACTCAAACTTCCCACATATAGATTGACAATTCAAGTGATAGTTACTATATTCGTTAGAAAAACTATCCGAACACGTCGGTGCTTGATTTTGTCTTGGAAAATCTTAGCACCGCTACGTGTGAGGTTAAGCGAAAGCATGTTTTTCGCTGAATATAGTAACTATCACTTGACCGTAAACTTCATGTGCGAAGTTTAAGTTATATTACATCTGCTTTTTCAAATTTGCCATCTCAATCGCGGTACATGCCACATCATAACCTTTGTTACCCGCCTTTGTTCCTGCACGCTCAATCGCCTGCTCAATGGTGTCTGTTGTCAGCACACCAAAAATAGTAGGAACCCCCGTATCCATTCCAACCATTGCAACTCCTTTGCTCACCTCGGCACACACATAATCATAGTGGCTGGTGGAACCTTTAATTACCGCCCCCAGACAAATCACGGCATCGTACTTTCCAGATGCTGCCATCTGCTTTGCAATAACCGGGATTTCAAATGCTCCCGGTACCCATGCCAGAGTAATGTCCTCATCCTTTACTCCATGGCGCACCAGTGCATCCTGTGCTCCCCCTACAAGGTGGGAGACAATAAACTCGTTAAACCGTGCTGCCACCATTCCAATTTTTAAACCAGTTCCAATTACATTTCCTTCTACTGTTGTCATCTTCTCTACTTCCTTTCTATTTATAATTTGTTAAATGGTCCATCTTAATCTGCTTTGTCTTCAAGTAAAAAGCATCGTATTTCTGGGGTGCAATCTGAATCGGCACCCGCTCCTCAATGGTAATTCCGTAACCGGAAAGTCCACTTATTTTCTTCGGGTTATTCGTCATAAGCCGCAATTTTTTCGCACCCAAATCATAAAGAATCTGTGCTCCAATTCCATAATCCCGCAAATCCGGGGCAAATCCCAGTTTCACATTTGCTTCCACAGTATCCAGCCCCTGCTCCTGCAGTTCATACGCCTTCAACTTATTAATCAGCCCGATTCCTCTGCCCTCCTGACGCATATACAAAAGAATTCCCCTGCCTTCCTGAGCAATCATTTCCATTGCCCGCTCCAACTGCTCTCCGCAGTCACAACGACAGGAACCAAACACATCCCCGGTCAGGCATTCTGAGTGTACCCGACAAAGTACCGGACTGCCATCTGCCACATCTCCCATTGTCAGCGCTACATGGTGCTCTCCATTTAACTTGTTGACATATCCATGAATCTGAAATTCGCCATACTTTGTTGGCAGTTTTGCACAAGCTTCCCTTCTCACCAGACTTTCCTGTTCCAAACGGTAAGTAATTAAATCTGCAATGGTAATCACGGTCAAGTCATGCTTTTCGGCAAATTCCAATAGTTCTGCAGTACGCATCATCGTGCCATCTTCCCGCATAATTTCACAGCAGAGTCCACATTCCTTTAAACCTGCCAGTTTTACCAAATCCACCGTGGCTTCCGTATGACCTGCCCGCTTTAATACACCGCCTTCCCGCGCCTGAAGGGGAAACATGTGTCCCGGACGACGAAAGTCCTCTGGTTTCGCATCCTCTTCCACCGCTTTCATCGCAGTAATAGAACGTTCCTGAGCAGAAATTCCAGTTGTTGTATCCACATGGTCAATAGAAACGGTAAAAGCGGTACTGTGATTGTCCGTGTTCTCCTCCACCATCTGGGGCAGACCCAGTTTCTCACACATTGCCCCACTCATCGGCATACAGATTAATCCTTTTGCATCACTTGCCATAAAGTTTACGTTTGCCTGGGTTGCAAATTCTGCTGCACAAATTAAATCTCCTTCATTTTCCCGGTCCGGGTCATCAATAACAAGAATTACTTTTCCAGCCTGTAAATCCGCAAGTGCCTCCGGTATTGTTCCAATTTGTTTCGCCATATTAATGTCCTCCTTTTTTCTGTCTTTTTTCTGTCTTTTTTCTCACCTGTAACAATCTATAAAAAACCATTTTCTAAAAGAAACTGTTCACTAATACGCTCTGATTTTGTATTTTCTTTCATTCCTGTTCCAGAAGTATTTTTTCCCAAAAGCAGTTTTTCTACATATTTTCCAATGATGTCACACTCCAGATTCACCACACTTCCCTCCTTTTTTACGGAAAGTGTCGTCACCTCGCGAGTATGGGGAATCGTAGACACCCGAAAACTCGTTTCCCCCACCTGGGCTACGGTGAGGCTGATTCCGTCGATGGTAATCGATCCCTTTTCCACAATGTAACGAAGCAGCGCTTCCTCAGTGGTAATGGTATACCAGACTGCATTGGCATCTTCCTCGATTTGGGTGATTCTCCCGGTTCCATCAATATGTCCACTTACAATATGTCCGCCAAAACGTCCATTCGCCGGCATTGCCCGCTCCAAGTTGACCAAATCCCCATTTTTCAAGTCTCCCAGGTTGCTCCGGCGCAAAGTCTCATTCATCACATCGGCACAATAACTCTTTCCTGAGATTCGTGTCACCGTAAGACACACCCCATTGACGGCAATACTATCGCCAATTTTGGTTCCCTGGTCCAATACGGTTTCACAGGCAATGGTCAGCACCGTACTACTGGAACCTTTTGCGATGGAGCGAACAGTTCCCACTTCTTCCACTAATCCTGTGAACATCCTGTTTCACCTTCTCTCTTCAGTAATCCGGTAATCATAAAGTCATCCCCCCAACAACAAGTCTGAATCTGATGCAGTAAAGAGGCATCTGCCATCCTTTCCACACCCTCTCCTGCCACTGGTGAAAGAGCCTTTCTTCCTCCTATCAGTTTCGGAGCTATAAATGCATATACCCGGTTGACCAGTCCTTCTTTTAACATACTGGCGTTGAGTTCGCCGCCCCCTTCCAGTAAAATACTGTCAACCTTCTCCTCTGCCATTTTTTTCAAAAATTCCCGAAGGTTTACCCTTTTTCCTGTGGTTTCAACCAGATGCACACCAGCGTTTTGCAGTGCTTCTTTCTGCCTTTGAAACCGCTGGGCTTCTTCCGGTTCTTGGGCATATTGTCCGCAACAGGCAACATAGGTCGGAATGTCCCCGGCAGTCTTTACCAGATTGGAATCCAACGGAATCCGCAACCGGGAATCACACACAAGGCGAGTAGGACTGCACTCTGGCTCTATTCTGCAATTTAACCGGGGATTGTCCTTTAACACCGTTTCAATCCCCACAAGAATTCCGGTATATCGCTTGCGAAGTTCTTGTACATAGGCTCTGGAAGCCTCTGTGGTAACCCATTTGGAATCTCCTGAGGCACAGGCAATTTTCCCGTCCAGTGTCATGGCATATTTCATTGCCACAAAGGGCATGGCATTCTCTGTATAGTGAAAAAAGACTTCATTCAACGCCCGGCATTCTTCCTCCAGAATTCCTGTCACCACTTCAATTCCCGCCTGTCTCAACTGCCGGATTCCCTTTCCTCCCACTAACGGATTGGAATCCACAACGCCCACAAATACCCGGCGGATTTTTTTCTCAATAATAATTTCTGTGCATGGGGGCGTTTTTCCATAGTGGCAACACGGTTCCAGAGTAACATAAAGATCTGCTCCCGCTACCTCTTCTGTGCAGTTGAGCAGTGCATTTCTCTCTGCGTGAAAACCGCCATAGTGCTCATGGAATCCCTCACTGATGACTCTGCCATCCCGAACTACAACACAGCCCACCATGGGATTGGGGGAGGTGTATCCCATGCCCTGTTCTGCCAAAGCAAGGGCACGTCTCATATATTTTTCCTGTTCTTTCATGAACTTCATTCACCTGCCATTCTTTTTTACTGGTGACCATATAAAAAGCCCTGAGTATTACTTATACTCAGGGCATAACTACCAACTTTTAAAACAAAAGACACCATATCTTATGTTTGGATTTTCTCTTCTCTCATCCAGACTATACTGTCGGTATTGGAATCACACCAATTCAGCTCACGCTCGCGGACTTTACCGCCGGTCGGGAATTGCACCCTGCCCTGAAGAATTATTCACTTTTTTCGTAAGTCATTATAACTCGTTATAGGATGTTATGCAACCTTATTTTTTAGTCTTTTTGTAGTTTTCACAAACCGTACTTCTTTTGAATCCGATATAGTTTACGAAAAAGTGCATTTCCCATTAAAAAAACAAAAAGCAATGTAGAAATTCCATGAATGGCATTTAAAGGAGCCCCGGAAATATAAGTCGCCAGTAAAATAGTAGAATTGACTTTTTGAAAAGACATAAAAGCGGCCCCGGTGTCCATAATGAACCCATACAAAAGAAATACACTCGCACCGGAAAACAAGGCAAAAATAACCAGTCTCTTTTTTCCGTTAATCTGCTTTCCACTGAACAGACACCCGGACAAATACCCAAGCAATCCAAATGCCACCATTTGCCATAACGTCCACGGACCCTGTCCAAAAATAAAATTAGACACCAACGCACTTACCATTCCGGTCAAAGCACCACTGCGCCGTCCCACCGCCGCCCCGGTAATCAGAATCACCGCCGCCATGGGTTTGACCTGGGGAAGCATATAGAACATACTCCGGGATACTACGGCAATCGCTGACATAACTGCAATAAGAACCAGTTTTCTGCGGTAATTACAATGACTATAATACTGCATTTCCTCCATACACTAAAACCTCTTTCTCCAATACCATATCTTTCAGAATTCCCTTTGTCATTCTTCTAAGACTAGTCGTATAAAACTGATTGGTTAAGAAAAATTCTCTGGTGGGAGCCGTTCCCATCAACTGCCCATCAAACAAAAGTCCACAGCGGTCTGTGCACTGTGCCACAAATTCTACATCATGGGAAACAATAAGAATCGTTTTTCCCTCTCTTTGAAGTTCTGCGAATAAAACTTGTAATGCCTGTTTTGCCTCCTCATCCAATCCCTTTGTCGGCTCATCCAACAGCAAAATATCCGGCTCTCTTTTTAGCAGCAACAACAATGCCAGTCTCTGCTGTTCCCCTCCGCTTAAATCGTAAGGGTGCCGGGACATAAGGGGAGTCATGTGAAATTGTGTCATCCGCTCTGGTTCCATTCCTTCCAGTTCCTCTTCTACAGACTCTCTTGAAAACATACTCTGGGGATTCTGGGGAAGGTAAGCAGTGACACCATTTTTCTTCACCTTCCCAGCATATGGTTTTACATCACCTCCCAGAAGACGAAGCAGTGTCGTTTTCCCTGTTCCATTTCCTCCCAGTATGCCAAAACACTCTCCCTGACTGACCTTAAGAGACAAATGCTGCAATACATCCGGTTCCTGCCTCTCGTACCGGAAATACACTTCCCGCAAATAAATTGCCCACTCCTTTTTACCATTTGCTTGTCCCACCGTTTCCTGCCGGGAACCAGAGTATGTAAATTCATTTTTCTGTAACCAGCGTCTTGCCTCTCCCACCGTGAGAGGCGGCAAAAATTTTTCTTTCTGCCCGGAATTCAGGGAAAATGCAACCCTCGCTGACACGGGAAGCAAATCCTGCCGATTTTGCTGCCACAAAGTCTGCGTTCCCTCACGCGCCGCTCCAAAATAAGTCAGTTTTCCCTGCTCCAGAACCGCAATTTTGTCTGCCATATGAAACACTTCTTCTATATGATGTTCCGAAAGAAGAATGGTAATGCCCAATTCCTCTTTAATCTGCCTTAACATCTGTAAAAATCGCCGGGTAGCAATCGGGTCCAACTGACTGGTTGGCTCATCCAGAAGAATTACCTTCGGTCCCATAGTCAAAATCGCTGCCAGATTTAAAATTTGTTTCTGACCACCGGACAATTCCTCTACCCGGCTATGAAACCACTCCTGAATTCCAAAATAACTGGAAATTTCCCCCATCTTAAGTTCCATCTCCCGCTGACAAAAACCCCTGTTTTCCATTCCAAACGCCATTTCATGCCAGACTTTGTCCGTCACAATCTGGTGCTCCGGATTCTGAAACAGGTATCCAATCTCCATCGCACTCTGTTCCGCGGGCACCTGGCTCAAAGGCATACCACAATATAAAACTTCCCCTTTGCGGTATCCACTGGGCGTCAACTGAGGCTTTAACTGTTTCAAAAAAGTAGTCTTTCCAGAACCGGAACTGCCCAGCAACAATACCAGTTCCCCTTCCTGAACAGACAGGGAACAGTCCTCAAGCGCCAGTTCCTCCCGGGAATAAGCAAAACTCAAATCTTTGATTGTAAATAGTTCCATCTCTTTTGCTCCTCCCATTCAAATACTACCGGCAACAGACTCAACAGCCCAAAAGCAGCATAACCCAGTTGCATCCATCCCGGTTCCCCAAAAACCACAAGAACCGGGTAATAATAAAACACCAATTTCCCGGTTTGAATCACATAGACGAGAAAAAGTGTTAGAATTCCAATCCACAAAAGAAAAACACCATCGGCAAAGCGAAAATGAAATATGGAAAAATTTCTCCTCCGGTGCAGTCCATACCCTCTTGCAGCCATAGAATCGGCTGTATCCACAGACGTTTCCAATCCCCATGTAACCAACATAGAAAAGCGTTTAAAAGGACTACAATCCGGCTGTACAAACTGACTCTGATGGTACTGCTTTTTTAATTTGGGAACAAACCGAAATACCATAGACAGCAAAAGCCCAAATCCCGGGAGTACTTTCCCAAAAAGGTGAATCCACTTGTCTGCTGTCATAATCTGATTCCAGATTAGAAACCAGCACAGCATAGAGAGAATCAAAAGTCCCATTCCCCCTCCAAATAATATGGACTCCAAAGTAATGGGATTTCCATCTTTAAAATATCCCAAAATCGTTGCTCCCTGATGAGAAAACAACGGATTAACCACCGCCACGAAAAGAGCAAAGGGAAGAACGCCCAGCAACTGCCGCCAAATTCTTTTTCCCAGCAATACACGCCCATATATAAGTGCACCTAAAAGCGCAATTCCCTGGAGAATCGGATTGGAAGAAAGCGCAACGACTCCGACTTCCACAGTCAAAAATATAAAATTAGTCACTGGATGCAGACTGGAAAAAGCGTCCTCCTGCATTTTCTTCATATTGCATTCCTCACTTTACTGTTACTATTTTCCCTTTTGTATCCGGCACACCCGCCATAGCGACAAAGTCAGAAGAACAAAAAATAAAATTCCTAAAACATTGGCAAACTCTGTATTCGTGAGTACTGGAAAACGATTCGGCAGGACTTCTCCCAACACCTGCCCTAAAGACTTTGTATTCCCTGCTGGCAGAATAGCAAAAACCGCCAGCAAAATACCAATTAACCCTTCTCCGGCAATCAAACCCGAACTGTATAAAATTCCCCGTTCTACCGCATTTTCCCGCTGTTCTTTCTTCTTCCGCCCGGTAAGCCACCTCACAAATCCTCCGGCTACCATAGGAACACTCAAATGAATCGGCAAGTAAAGTCCAATTGAAAAAGGTAATACAGGAACACCTAAAATCTCCATTACAATCGCAATAAAAGCCCCCATTCCCACCAAGGACCAGGGAAGGTTGCCCCCCATCACTCCCTCTACAATCATTTTCATCAATGTTGCCTGAGGCGCCGGCAATTCCATTGTACCATATCCCCAGGCAATGTCCAGTAAATACAGCACACCTCCGATTGCCAGGGATGCAACAGCCACTCCAATCAACTCTCCGATTTGTTGCTTTTTCGGAGTCGCACCCAGAAGGTATCCGGTTTTTAAATCCTGAGAGGTGTCCCCCGCCACTGAGGCTACCATGCAAATCACACTTCCAATCGCAATCGCTGCTACCATTCCTGCCCGGTCAATCATTCCCGTCGCTTTTAATACAAAAGTTGCTACCAGCAGCGTGGCGATGGTCATTCCGGAAACCGGATTATTGCTGCTCCCTACCAATCCTACCATCCGGGAAGAAACTGTGGCAAAAAAGAAACCAAACAAAATAATTAAAAGGGTTCCAAAAAAATTGATGGGAATCACAGGAATCAGCCAGATTGCCACAGCCAACAGTACAATTCCCCCAATAATCCACCGGATATCCAAATCCTGATTCGTGCGCTCTTTTCCTTTTTTCTCCTGTTTTAACCCTTTTAAGGCATCCCGGAACGTCCGCACAATCAAAGGAAGAGATTTCAGCAAAATGATGATACAACCTCAAGCAAATGCTCCGGCACCAATATATTTAATATAATTCGTCCAGATTCCAAGAGAGCCTTCTTTTGCATATACTTCTGCTACGCTTACCGTAGCCGGAAACAGCTTCATATCTTCCCCGAACAGCAAAATTAATGGCATCAGTACAAA
>JAQXNR010000203.1 GCA_029098105.1 Lachnospiraceae bacterium | reverse complement strand
TTGTTCTACCATTTGGAAATATGTTATAATATCATACATAAAAATACATAAAAATAAAAAATGAACCTGTAAAATCATGGAAATCATTTAAGGAGGAGGTTTGTCAGATGAAGAAAAGAAGAATAATTTATCATGCAGGGCGAATCATTAGTCTCTTGCTCGTGTTCTGTATGGTATTGTCGATTGTGCCGATTACGGCATTTGCCGACGATGACACAAATAGGGAGACCCATACGGTTGATTTTGGAAGTGGTAGCTGGATAGTGGGAGAAAAAAACGTTTCAGCAAGCAAAACAGGAACGATAGCTGCGTTGGCGATGGATGAAGAAATCACACTTACTGGATTTGATGCAGATACGATGGAGGTAAGACTTGTAGCAACAGATGGATTTAATACAACGCTGACAGTAGATGAAAGTGGTAAAACAAGTTTATCAGCAAAGAATTGTGAAGGACTTCCCGATGGTACGTTGACATTTTCGGTAGTAGCGAAATCATCTGGTGGAGGTGATGACCCTGGTCCGGGACCTGAGCCGACTCCTCCCCACAGCGGGTATGAAGGAGATACGGTCAGCGCAGATCTTACCATCACCGGAGACATTGATTTCTACATCAATGACTCTAATATGATCAATATCGCCGAGGGTAATAATGAATCGAAGAGTGTGGAATACACCTACGATAGTGCCACCAATACCGTTGATTTTTACATATGCTGCTTTATCAATATGCGGTACACAAGTTTTAAGGTAAACGGAACAGACTATTTTAGTCAGCTCCCGACCCCTGACACAGAGGAAGGAAAAGCAGCCCTTCTTGACGCTTGCAAGGGACAGATTAACGAGTTTAAAATCACAGTTCCGTATAATGCGGGCGGCTATACGATAGAAGCCACGCAGAAGGCATTGGATGATACTGACGCTGGCTATATGGTGGTCGGCAACTTCCTTTGGACCTACACAGACCAGAACCAGGGCGATGATTATCTTGACCACGGCCGTATGGAACTGGTGAGCATGGAGTACGGCGATAAAACATATAACCCGGAGCAACTTGAGAACCCTGGCAGTGGTTTTGACTGGGGGCAGGATGATGACGGAGGCAGTGCGGTGCTGCCTGCGGGATCCATTGTGACAGTGAAACTGATTCCTGATTATGGCTATCAGTTGACCAGTTTCGGTATCAATGGCGGTGACTTCGGCACCGGTGACGAGCAGTCTACCTTTACTTTTGAGATCAAGCCCGGCAACTTCCATCTGGGTGCTCATTTTACCCCGGTGGAGGATAAGGTTTCCAGCACTGCGGATATCGTTTCAGAAGGTAACATCAAATTAGGTGCAGATGAAATCGACACCGGCTCGGTTGTGCTTTCTGTCGATAAAGCCACAGCGGATGTGAGTGAGAATGGATTCAAAGATGCAATAGAACGAAATAATGAAACAGCGGAATATAAAATTGACTCTATTCTGGATATTAACTTAAATCAGGTTATTTACAAAGGAACAGAAGATGCTTACTGGTCAAATGAAATGAACACGCTTAAGAGTCCTGCCGAAATTTCTCTGAAATTAGATGGAGATTACACTAATGCGGTTGTTGTTCACGAAAAACACGATGGAAGTTTCGAGGTTATTGCTACAACATACAACCCTGATGATGGTACAATCACCTTTAAAACGGACAGTTTCTCCAATTACGCTGTTGCGTCGGTGTCTGGGAAAACTACAGAACCTCATACACATAACTATGGCTCTGAGTGGAAGTCCGATGTCACAAACCACTGGAAAGAATGTTCCTGTGGTGGTAGGACGGAAATTGCAGCCCATACCGCAAGTGACTGGATTACCGACACTGCGGCAACAACTACAACCGAGGGCAAAATGCATAAGGAATGTACTGTTTGTAAGAGAACACTTGCGACCACTGTCATTCCGATTGCTTCAACAGCAGAACTTTCTGCAGACAGTTATACCTATGACGGTAAGGCTAAGACGCCTTCTGTAACTGTAAAAGATAGTACAGGAAAGACACTTGTTAACAATACCGATTACATAGTAAACTATGCAAGCGGTTGTAAGAATGTTGGTACATACAAGGTAACAATTGAGTTCAAGGGTAACTACACAGGTACTATAGTAAAAACATTCAAAATCAACCCAGAGAACACAAAAATAAGTAAAATTGGAGAAAAATCAAAGGGATTTACAGTTAAGTGGAAGAAGCAGGCAACACAGACGACTGGTTACCAGATTCAGTATTCCACAAGCAGTAAATTTAAAGGTGCAAAAACGGCAACTGTTTCCAAGAATAAGACAACGAATAAAACGATTTCTAAGCTTAAGGCTAAGAAAAAGTATTATGTTCGTATCAGAACCTATAGGAAAATAGGTTCAACAAAATATTATTCTTCCTGGAGCAAGGCGAAAACAGTTACGACCAAACAAAAATAGAATAATCAGCAGGAAGCACA
>JAQXNR010000202.1 GCA_029098105.1 Lachnospiraceae bacterium | reverse complement strand
TTTTGTCCTCGTTACCACGAATCGTATTAATCTCACCATTGTGTACCATAAACCGGTTCGGATGCGCTTTCTCCCAACTGGGGGTTGTGTTGGTAGAGAAACGGGAATGCACCATAGCAATTGCAGACTCAAAATCCTCATCCTGCAAATCTAAAAAGAAAGTACGAAGCTGTCCCACAAGAAACATTCCTTTATATACAATCGTACGGCTGCTCAGCGAAACCACATAAGTGTTGTCGTTGGACTGCTCAAACACACGTCTTGCCACATACAGTTTCCGATCAAAATCCAGCCCTTTTTCCACTTCCTTCGGTTTACGGACAAACGCCTGCATAATACAGGGCATACATTCCAGAGCCTTGTTTCCCAATACATCCGGCTGGGTTGGCACTTCCCGCCATCCCAAAAATTCCAGACCTTCTTTTCCGACAATAATCTCAAACATTTTTTTCGCCTGACGCTTTTTCAATTCATCCTGAGGGAAGAAAAACATACCAACTCCGTATTCTCTTTCTTCGCCTAAAAAAATGCCGGAAGGTTCAACAGTTTTCTTAAAGAACTTGTGAGGAATCTGCATCAGAATACCTACACCGTCTCCTGTCTTACCCTCGGCATCTTTGCCGGCTCTATGTTCCAGATTTTCAACAATACTCAGTGCCTGTGCAACCGTCTTATGACTCTTTACACCCTTAATATTCACTACCGCACCGATTCCGCAGTTATCGTGCTCAAAACTTGGATCGTACAATCCAACTGGCTGATTCATACGAGGCTTCATACGTCACCTATCCTTTCTTTGCTGTGTAGTTGTAAAATTACAGAGAAAATGCAGGTTCGTATTTACATTCTTGCATTTTCTTATCTATTAGCAATCATACTACAATTTTCAAAGGGTGTAAATAGGAAATTTTTGCTGAATTGTCAGATTATACGTCTATTTATTATTTTCAATTAAATTATCAGATTATTTCGATAGTTTTCTTACTGTTTTTCTTTTTCACAAACATTTCTTTTCTAAAATTCCCAAAAATAAGAAGTTATTTCTAAAGATTTTTTGCAATAAAACTGTCGTTTTTTTATTTTTATCAAATTGCACATTCACTTAAAACAAATTTTTATAGAATAATTCCTTCAAAAGAGTCTTTCCCTATACCTAACGAAAACGATCCAACTTTTTTGTGGAATCTTCTATATAAAATCTTTCACAGTTATGTTTCAACTTAAGGAATAAGGGGTAATATTCTTTGTTAATTGTATCAAAAACTATTTTTGCATAGTTTCCATCATAATCGTGAGCTAATTGATTTCTACATTTCAGCATTTTTAGCCAGGTATCATCATCAATTAATCCATTGGTAAATGCAGCCTGTAAAACCCCTCGAGGAGAACCTAAAGAAAAATCCACCATCCCCAAATCTTTCGTTAAGATATCTTTCAGCACTTTCCATGCAATATCAAATGTAAGATTAAAATTCTGCACTGTTCCTTCTAGCACGAAGTCAGCCTCTCTATCTGCTGTTTGACTTTTGGCTAAGTTGTCCAGACTTCTACAAAAAGAGTGATAGCGATTAATATATCATCATAACACACTCCGATTGTAAAATCATCAAAAAATAATTGCTAAAAGCAGACCCAGTATGCTACGATATTGCAATAGGCAATTGCGAAACAGCATATTTACAATTTGTAGTATTCAGATGTTTTGTAATAAATATTATATAAGATGCGCCTTTGCACCCGTTTAGTGCAACGAAGCATCGTTATAATATTTATTACAAAACATCGTATCTAATGAAAAATCTTTTCCCAATTACCTATACAATATTACAACCAAAAAGGGAGAGGAATAAGAATGGATGACAAAGAACTCTTTACTTCATTTGCGCAACAATTAGGAGAATGGTCCCACAGCGGCAAAGAACCGGAATTAGGGGATTGGAATATTCGCGCCTACCTTGCTATGCAGGAGCAGAGACTGAAATCAAAACAACTTAAAAGGACCTTTGACTTTCAACTCACCAGCCCAGTCTATAAAGTAGGCGATTATGTAGTAGGGATGCTTTTAAATGCATACAACAAGAGAGTAAATTATGCCATCGGTCACAAAAAAATAGAATATTTCAGCAATGGAAAATCTATTTTCCGTGAGAATAGTAAAGTGCCTCTCTACCAGTTAATAAAATGGCCTTCTTCCGAGGATGGAGGCTGGAAACAGGAAACTTATGTCTGTCCCAACTGTGGAAATATAGAAAAAATTGAAGCACTGGCATCAGACGGCTGTGAATATTGTGGAACCCATTTTCTAATGTCCCAGTTGTACCCAAAAGTAACCAATTTTTATACATTGGAAAACGGATCCGACAAAAAACTAACCCCCATGAAAATACTAAAACTATTGGCAGGCAGTCTGGTCGTTGCTCTGCTTCTTACACTTTTTATGTTATACACAGACACAGGAACAACTCACATCTACACATTTACCAGTGTATTTCCAGTTGCTTATATTATTTGTTTTCTACTGAGTTTATGGCTTTCCCCCATTATTTTTCAAATCGGGGAGTCCGCTCCGGTGTCCATCGGGGTCCTCGGTGCAAAAACCCGCATGACCGCCAAATTGCGTCGCTATGATCCCTCCTTCAGTTATGATTATTTTGAGGGAAAGGCATTGTCTTTGCTACGAATGATTGTTTATGCAGACAATCCTTCAGAATACATTCAATAC
>JAQXNR010000201.1 GCA_029098105.1 Lachnospiraceae bacterium | reverse complement strand
AGCCAGAGGAACCTGTGGAAGAGGCAGAGCCGGAGTCCGAGGAGGAGGAAGAAACAACAGAACAGCCAGAGGAGCCTGTGGAAGAGGCAGAGCCGGAACCGGAGCCGGAGGAGGAAGTAACAGAACAGCCAGAGGAACCTGTGGAAGAGGTAGAACCGGAGCCCGAGGCGGAGGAAGAAACAACAGAACAGCCAGAGGAGCCTGTGGAAGAGGCAGAGCCGGAACCGGAGTATGTGGAGGAACCACGAATCCCTGTGGTTTCTCGGGAAATCTCTGCATGCGTTGCGGATTATGGGTTGAATTTCGCCTCTTATATGGCATTAGATAGAGGTGGAAAGGTATTTACGGGAGAATATGTGGAAGGCTATATTCCATACCGGATTATTGGAAAGGAAGCAATTATTAGTGGAGGACCGATTTGCCGTATGGAGGATATGGAGACTTTGCTGCGGGAATACGAGGATATGTGCTATGAAAAGAAAATCAGCATGACTTTTGTCAATGTGAGCCGGGAACAGGCAGAGAAGATGGAAGAAATGGGATTTGATTTAATTCATTGTGGAGCAGAGCCGCGTTTTGCATTGAAACAATATAAACTGAAGAATCCGGCAGCGGTGCGGGACCAGCGGGAGAAAATTCGAAAAAAATATGGGGTCAGCATTTATGAGTACCGTTATTACGAAAAGCGGGATGAACAGTTGGAAATGCAGATGCTGGAATTGAATGATGATTGGCTGGACAGCCGCAATGGTGAGAATTTTACCATGTATAAGCGGCGGCAGAGAGATGCCTTTCTTCCTCAGACTATGGATTTTTCCAGCGGTGATGGACGGCGGTATTATTACGCTTTAGATGAGCAGCAGAAAATGGCAGCCTTTATTGTGTTCTGTCCTGTGACTTCCCAGAATGGATACTCTTGTGAGGCGGGAAGAAAACGCCCGGGTATGGTCAAAAATCTGATGGAGTTGATTATGCACGAAGCCTTTGCCGCGCTGAAAGCCGAGGGTGCCAACTGGGCGAGTATGGGACTCATACCGGATTGTGCCGGACAGGAAACCTGCAATACACGGCAGAAGCGTTGGCTGGAGTTTATTTACCGTTACTATGAGAGTATTTACGGTTGCCGAGATTACAGGGAAGCACTTCCCAAATACAAACCTACCAGTTGGGAGGATATGTATATTGTAACGAGAGAATACCAGACTATAAAAAGCCAGAGAAACCAATAAGAAAGGAATTATTACTATGTCAGACATGAAAAAAGAAATTGAGAGACGAAGAACATTTGCAATTATTTCCCATCCGGATGCGGGTAAAACTACATTGACGGAAAAATTTCTACTTTACGGTGGAGCCATCAATACAGCAGGATCGGTAAAGGGAAAGGCAAATTCCAAGTATGCGGTGTCGGACTGGATGGATATTGAAAAGGAGAGAGGAATTTCCGTTACGTCTTCCGTTTTACAGTTTAATTATGATGGATACTGTATCAACATTCTGGATACTCCGGGACATCAGGATTTCTCAGAGGATACCTACCGCACGCTGATGGCGGCGGATTCTGCAGTTATGGTAATTGATGCTTCAAAGGGTGTGGAGGCGCAGACCATTAAATTGTTTAAAGTATGTACAATGCGACATATTCCTATTTTTACATTTATTAACAAAATGGACCGGGAGGCAAAGGATTCTTTTGAATTATTAGACGATATTGAGACGGTTCTGGGAATCCAGACCTGTCCCGTAAACTGGCCCATTGGTTCTGGAAAACGGTTTAAAGGGGTCTATGACAGAGAGAGCAAAATTGTCTCTACCTTTCAGTCTGTAGCGACGGGTGGTTCCAAATCTGCAGCGGAGACAGATTTTGAGGTGGATGATCCGGAGTTTGAGAAACTGGCAGGAGAGGATTTGTATCAGCAGTTGCTGGAGGAAGTGGAATTGCTGGACGGTGCCAGCGAGCCACTGGATATGGAAAAGGTAAGCCGGGGAGAACTATCTCCTGTATTCTTTGGTTCTGCTCTTACCACCTTTGGAGTAGAGACATTTTTGAAATATTTTCTTCGCATGACTTCATCCCCTTTGCCCCGGGAGAGTACAGAGGGAAAAATTGACCCGATGGAAGAACCTTTTTCTGCGTTTGTTTTCAAAATTCAGGCAAACATGAACAAAGCCCACCGGGACCGGATTGCTTTTATGCGCATCTGTTCTGGTAAATTTGAGGCGGGTAAAGAGGTGTACCATGTGCAGAGTGGGAGAAAACTAAAACTGTCCCAGCCTCAACAGTTGATGGCTCAGGACCGGAAAATTGTGGAAGAGGCATACGCCGGCGATGTGATTGGTGTGTTTGACCCGGAACTGTTTTCCATCGGCGATACTTTGTGTACACCGGGGAAAAAGTATGCATATGAGGGAATTCCCACCTTTGCTCCGGAACATTTTTGTCGTCTTGTACAGTTGAATTCCATGAAGCGGAAACAGTTTATGAAGGGGGTAACACAGATTGCCCAGGAGGGAGCCATTCAGTTGTTTCAGGATTATCAGTTGGGAATGTCGGAAATCATAGCTGGAGTGGTAGGTACCTTACAGTTTGATGTATTGAAATACCGTTTGGAAAATGAATATGGATGTGAGGTACGTTTGGAACCGTTGCCATATGGTTATATACGTTGGGTGAAAGATCCTTCCACCGATTTGAATTCTTTAAAACGCCTCAACGATGTAAAAAAAGTGAAGGATATGAAGGGCAATCCTTTGTTGCTGTTTACGAATGAATGGATTATTAATATGGTTCTTGAGAACAACGAAGGACTGGAACTGGAAGACTTTAAAAAGAATTAAACAATTGTATACAAAAAAGTACATGAAAATTGCAAAAAAGTGCTTTACAAAATTGAGAATAATTACTATAATCAAAACATAATAACAGTAACAATTACTATTTTAATTTTAAGGAGGTAATCTTATGGGAAATCAGGCACAGGTAGATAATTTAGTTAACATGTTGGACGGATATACACAGAAGGGTGGATATCATCTTAATGTAAATGTATTAAATAGAGATACATTAATGGATGCACAGAAACATCCTGAAAATTATCCTCAGTTGACCATTCGGGTATCTGGATATGCGGTAAACTTCATCAAACTGACGAAAGAGCAACAGGATGATGTTATTAGCAGAACATTCCATGAAGCAATCTAAAAAAAAATTAGAACAGAAGACGGTTCCGACGGGAGCCGTCTTTTTTTTGTAAATTGTATTTTCCAGTAAAAATGCAGGGCTTATGGAAAAGGAAACGTGACATATACTCTAAAAGATGGTATAATATGACCTAAGGAGGGACCCAACGAAGTTGGGAGAATTCCTTAGGTCGGACTTATGAAAAATTAGAACTTAGATCCTAAGGAGGGACCCAACGAAGTGGGGAGAATACCTTAGGTCGGACTTATGCAAAATTAGAACTTATTAGGCAATTAAAAAAAAGTGATTTTACAGTCTATAGTCTTCGGATA
>JAQXNR010000200.1 GCA_029098105.1 Lachnospiraceae bacterium | reverse complement strand
CAAATCCTTGTGCAAATCCAACTATATCCAAGTGTAAATGCCATTATACAAAGCATTCCCAAAATAGTCAAAAGAATTACCATGAATTTCATAGATTCTTCATATTTTAACGTAATTATATCTCTCTATGCTTCTGCTTCCAATAGCCATATACTCTCCTAGTCTCCCCTACATCTACTCCATTTCTCTCTTGAAAATCAAAATATTCATCCAATGAGGTATATGTCTTTTCTCCTCTATATTTTTTATATCCTGCCCAATAGTTTTCATAGGTATCTATTCCAAGTTCTGAAAAAGGACCTTCCCCACCTATCAAATAATCCATATTACTTGTTTTAAATGAACCTATATTTTCAGTATCTCCACTCCCCGGTTTATCCCCCGCAATTCTATATTTTTCTTGAACAAAAACTTCAACATCCTTATAAGGAACCTGCAATTTGGACAAATCTTTAATATCAAATTTCTTTCCTTCTGTCGCATTTTCATTTCTTGTATAAACAAATCCAATTACATAATGTTTTGCATATTGATCATACGGATACGCTATGTTCTTTGTACCATCCCGCATGTATGATGCAAATGATCCTAATGTAAATACATACCCCGCCGGCTTTCCATTTTTAAGAAATCTTCTATATGTAGTCTTAATGTCCACAGCTATTTTCTCGCTATCATTTTCACTTTTCATAAGTGTAAAATCCGGATATACTGTTTGTTTCTTAGAAGGACACAATAAGAAACCATTTTCATCTGCAATTTCCTGCAAAATATTAAATGAAATCAATTCAAATATCCGCCCTATCAGTTTTGAGTCACTACCAAGCGAAAATAATTTTCCATCTGGTGAAACTAAAGCACTGACTTCCCAGTTAATATTTCTCTCTTCTAATTTTTTGTTAAAAACACTTATAAAATCAAATACCATAATACCCCTCCCATGTACATTATATTACTCATTCACCGCCCTGTCACTGGACAACACCGAATATACTCCCTTTTGCTCCTTCTTCCTCGAAACCTCAGAAGGATTATAATTCATTAGTAATGCCTCCAACATAGAATTCCTGTTAGATTCTTTGGCACCAACATAATAAAAATGCTCTTGATTAACTTTGTAGCAATCTTTCCATACAATATCTATATACTCATTTGTCCTGTATTTATTTTTTTCCCAAGTAGACAACATAAAACGCGCACCAGAATTTACCAGTGCATCATGCAATTTAATTTCTTGTTCTTCATCCCAACTGTCATAATAATCTACATGCCTTCCAATATAAGGAGGATCACAATAAATAAAAGCATTTGAAGTCGCCTCACTTATTGTTTGTTCAAATGATTGACATTTAAATTGCCAGTCTTTCTCTGGAAATATTGTTTCTAATCTCTTAACCTGATTCACAATTTTTGTGACATATGCTTTCGCAAATCTTCCCGGTTTATGTCCATATGGAACATTAAATTCATAATTACGATTAAATCGAATCATTCCATTAAAACAACTTCTATTCAAAAACAAAAAGTCTAACGGATTATGTTCTTCATTAAACCTATCCCTTATATAATAGTAATGTCTATCATCCTTTTCTTCTAATTGTTTTCCCTCTTTTTCCAAAAAAGTTCTTACTTTATAAGATGTAATTTCTCCATTTTTTATAGCATTGTATAATGCAATTGTATAGGGATTGGTATCGGCAAACACAGCATGTTCGGGTGCCAGATTGAACCCTACTACACCCGAACCCATGAATGGTTCTATCCATGTCATACTATCATCTATCCAAACCACTTCTGAAATCAAAGGTACTATCTTCGTTTTTATACCCTGTATTTTAATAGGCGGTACATATACCTTATTTATCATATCTATCACCCTTTCAATATATAAAATATTTTTAGATGAAATACTGATTTGAAGTATACCACGATATTTCCATGTTATCAATCCTCAGAATCCACAATCACGCCGCCACCCAGCACCACATCCCGGTCATAAAACACCACTGCCTGTCCCGGCGTAACCGCCCGGACCGGGTTCTCAAATTCGATTTCAAGACGCCCGCCCTGTGCTGAACTCACCCGGCACCACTCTCCTTTATGGGAATACCGGATTTTTGCCAACATGCGCTGACCCGGCACAAACTGGGCTGCCCCCATATAATTCAACTGTTCCGCCATCAAATGGGTACCCCACAAATCCTTTTCCTCCCCAATTACCACTTCCCGGGTATTGGGGCGAATCTCTGTCACATATACCGGATGTCCCAGACTAAGTCCCAGTCCTTTGCGCTGGCCAATCGTGTAGTGGGAAATTCCTTTATGCTCCCCCAGTATCCTTCCCGTCTGGTCTACAAAATACCCACTTTGCTCGGTTGTCCCCGTATACCGGCTCATATATGCGGCATAATCCCCATCCTCTACAAAACAGATTTCCTGACTGTCCGGTTTCTCGGCCACCGCCAACCCCATCTGCGCCGCCATACGGCGAACCTCTTCTTTTTCGTAATTCCCAATTGGCATCAATGTGTGTTTTAGCTGCTCCTGGGTCAGATTGTAAAGGGCGTAAGTCTGGTCCTTTGCCGCTGTGCGGGAACAGCACACCGCATACCGCCCGTTCGAGAGTTGGCGGATTCGGGCATAATGCCCGGTAGCAAGGTAATCTGCTCCAATGCTTCTGCTTTTTTCCAGAAGTGCCTCCCATTTTACATAACGGTTACAGGCAATACATGGATTGGGCGTCCTTCCCTGCTGGTATTCCCGGACAAAATAATCAATCACTTTTTTTGAAAATACTTCTTTAAAGTTCATCACATAAAAAGGGATACCAAGCAAAGACGCTACCCGTCTGGCATCTTCAATCCCCTGAATCCCACAACAGGAATTGTTTTCCAGAGCATCAAACAAATGCATGGTAACTCCAATCACCTGGTATCCTCGTTCTTTCAAAAGCAGGGCTGCCACGGAGGAGTCTACTCCTCCGGACATACCCACCACTACCGTTTCCTTCATAATCTTTGTGCAGGCTCTATTCCTGCTCCTCCTCGCCGTCATGAATATCCGCCTTTGGCTCCTTCAACCCGGGAATCTCAATGTTATGAGACTGGGCATAATCCCACAAAGCCGCATGGATTGCTTCCTCTGCCAGCAGAGAACAGTGCACCTTCACAGGAGGAAGTCCGTCCAGGGCTTCCATTACCGCCTTATTCGTAACCTCCATCGCTTCATATATCGTTTTTCCCATAACCAGTTCTGTCGCCATGCTGCTGGTCGCCACCGCAGCTCCGCAGCCAAAGGTTTTAAATTTACAATCTTTTATAACCTTAGTATCCTCATCAATGTCCAGGTAAATACGCATAATGTCACCACATTTTGCATTTCCAACCGTTCCCACTCCATCGGCATTCTCTATTTCACCCACATTCCGGGGATTTGTAAAATGATCCATTACCTTCTCACTGTACATATTTATCGTCCTTTCTAGTTGTTTTTTACAAAATCTTCATATAACGGAGACATGCTTCTCAACGTCTCCACAATCGTTTTCAAAGAATCTACTGTATAGTCAATTTCTTCCCTTGTATTCTGCTCAGACAAAGTCATACGCAGAGAACCATGGGCGATCTCATGGGGCAGACCGATTGCCAGCAGCACATGGGAGGGGTCTAGAGAGCCGGAAGTGCAGGCAGAACCACTAGAACCGCAAATCCCTTTCTGGTCCAGCATAATCAGTAAAGATTCTCCTTCAATAAAACGGAAACATACATTGACGTTGTTTGGGAGGCGTTTCGTGCGGTGTCCATTCACCTTCACATAGGGAATCTCCTGTTCCAGACGCTGAATCAAATAATCCCGTAACTCCTTCTCCTGTTCTGCATTTTTCTCCATCTGCTCACAAGCCAGTTTTGCCGCCGTTGCCATTCCTACAATGCCGGGCATATTATGGGTTCCCCCACGCTTACTACGCTCCTGGGCACCACCATGAATCAGCGGTGGCAGTTTCACGCCTTCCCGTATATACAAAAATCCAACCCCTTTGGGTCCATGAAACTTGTGTCCGCTGGCACTCAGCAAATCAATATTGTCCTCCTCGACAGAAATCGGAATATGAGCAAAAGCCTGTACCGCATCTGTGTGGAACAATACCCCGTGTTTGTGGGCAACCGCTCCCAGTTCCCGAATCGGCTCTATCGTACCAATCTCATTATTTGCCGCCATAATGGTAACCAATATAGTATCCGGACGGATTGCCGCTTCCAACTGTTCCGGGGTAACCAGCCCATCCTCATCCACATCCAGGTAAGTCACATCGAATCCCTGTTGCTCCAAAAATTCGCAAGTGTGTAGTACAGCATGGTGCTCTATTTTAGATGTAATAATGTGCTTTCCTTTGTCCTTCAACGCATAGGCAACTCCCTTAATCGCCCAGTTGTCCCCTTCACTTCCACCACCGGTAAAATAAATCTCCTGCGGCTTAGCACCGAGACAATTGGCAATCGTCTCCCGGGACTCGTCCAACATCTTATGCGTATTCTGGGCAAACTGGTAAATACTTGCAGGATTGGCATAAGATTCTTTAAAAAAGGGCTCCATTGCCGTCAATACCTCCGGCCGCACCGAAGTTGTCGCCGCATTATCCAAATATATAAACGGTCTATTTTCCATTGCTCTTCATCCTTTCTTTTCTATTTCATATTATTTCTATCGGATATATATATTATACTTGCTGTCTTTCATTTGTCAACCTTATTTGCCTATATATTTTGATAAAACTTCCCCAGCAACAAAAAAAGAAGCCCGTCACATAACCGATTTTCTTCGGTCTATGTAACCGCTCCTTTGTTAGTTTGACTATACCAGGCAATTAAATTCCCAAATAATATACAAGAATCGGAACTGCTACATCAATCAGCAGCAGAACCAGATGGCTGCATTTGGTCTTCTTTGCAAGAAAAATGTTAATCCCATACAAAACTCCAGTAACAATGAGAACTGCCGGAGTGGAAATTCCTACATTTTCTCCCGCTACTATATTTTGATTACACAATGACAACATAATCGTGACCAGCAACCCGGATATAATCGGACGAATCCAACGGCTGATCAACTGAAAAACACCCAGCGTCGTCAAACTGTCATACAGGTAATAAATAATAGCAAAAAAACCACACGACACCGCAATACTACAGGCGAATCCCGCCACTGCAAAGGCAATTCCCAGCCCTGTACTTCCCGTCAGATTAAACCCGGTATAGTAACCTACTCCCGCCAGGGTTTTGCACAAAATCGACCCGGGAAGAATATTTACCAGCGTTACAATCTGTCCATAGAACTGGCTCTCGGTAACCATTCCGCCCTCTACAAACAAACCATCCGCTACGGTTAAATAGGCATCTCCGCCGCCGAAGGACATAACCGCTGAAATAACACCATTTCCTAAATACTGCACCCCATCCCGAAAGCAATAAAGCAAAATAGGAAGGGAGCAAAGTAGCAATACCGTCAGCCAAATTGCCACATCTTTAAAGATTGCCCTGGTATCCACCGGTTTCTTATTTTTGCATTTGCGAAAACTCCGCACAACACCCCATACAGCCAGAACCAGCATCATCCCTTCCGTCACCCGGGTCACATAAATGTTATGGACAATCTGGGCTTTACCATAACTGAGCAGGTAAATAACAGTCAGAACAATGGCAAGGGTAAGATTTTTCGGCGTATAACGACTCTGTGTATACAGAATGCAAAAAAAGGCAGCAATCAAAATATGAAACGTGGACACGGAAAAAACAGGCGTACCGGAAAATCCAAATAGTTTGTATATATTTTTGCCACAGGAAAGTACAAACACAGTCACCATGACAAAGATTGCTTTGTACATGCGGGCATTGCTTTCCTCCCGACAGGTTTTCATCACACTGGAAATGTAATGGGTCAGCAAAAACATAATAAATGCGGACACTCCAATAGATGCAATCTCAATTCCTGACAAAAGCCCGGACTGAACGTTGGACAGCACCGTTAGCAGCAGTACTGTAACAAATGCTCCGGGAAAAGCCATGAGCAACGCCCCCAGAAACATTCCCGGAATTCCAAAGTTGCGTTTTCCCAGAGAAGCTGCAAGTTCCACCGGTAATGCTCCCGGTGTAATACTCGCCACTACCACATCCTTATCATAATGCTCCTTTGTATCCAGTTTCTGCCCGGTAATAATCTCATCTTCAATCACCGGAATCAGGGCGCTTCCACCGCCGAACCCAATACATCCAACCTTTCCCATGGAAAGGACAAATCTTCCCAGTTTACCCATAAAGGCTTATGCCTCCGTTTTTCTTTTATTCCATACCCAGTTGTTTAATAATCTCATCCACCGTCTCATCTACCGATTTACCAACGGTTTCCACAATAATATCCGCATTTTGTGGTACTTCATACGGGCTGGAAATTCCTGTAAAGTTCGGAATTTCGCCTGCTCTCGCTTTCTTGTACAGACCCTTTACATCCCGTTTTTCACATTCCTCCAGAGGTGTATTTACATAAACCTCTACAAAACTGTCCGGACCAACAATCTCTCGTGCTCTCTGTCTGTCATTCTCATAGGGAGAAATAAAGGAAGTCAGCACAATCAGTCCGGCATCATTCATCAAGCGGGCAACTTCTGCCACACGGCGAATATTTTCAATACGGTCCTGCTCCTTAAAACCAAGATTACGGTTCAGTCCCATACGAATATTATCTCCATCCAAAAGCATAGTATGCTTACCCATAACGGCAAGACGTTTTTCCAGAGCGTTGGCAAGCGTTGACTTACCAGAACCGGAAAGTCCGGTAAACCATAACGTTTTCGGCTCCTGTCCCTTCTGCTCTGCCCGGAATTCTCTCGTAATATCCAGATTCTGCCATACCAGATTGTCACTGCGGCGCAGAGAATGAAGCACAATACCACAGGCAGAAGTCATATTCGTTACGCGGTCAATCAAAATAAAACTGCCCATCGCTTCGTTATCCTCAAATTCTGAGAAAGCAATTTTGTCTGCCACTGCAATTTCGCATTTAGCAATCTCATTTTTGTAAATGCGGTCTACCGGAATATGAGTACCCTCATTGACATCAATCTTATATTTAATATTCATTACCGTTGCTGGAATCAGTTTGGTTCCCAATTTGAGGAAATAATTTTTACCCGCTACCAGACGGTTGTCATCCATCCACAACAGACGGCTCGTAAACAGATTG
>JAQXNR010000199.1 GCA_029098105.1 Lachnospiraceae bacterium | reverse complement strand
GGGCAGTCACTCCATCGGGGGACCTTTGGCTGTGGCTACGGACTATTCCTTTATTGTGCCTACTGGAACCATGATTCTTCATCCGGTGCGGTTAAATGGGACGATTATTGGAGCACCGCCCACATACGATTATTTCAAGCGGATTGAGGAGAGGATTACCGGATTTATGGCAAGCCACAGTAAAGCAAAAAAGGAACGGCTGCAGGAGATGATGATGAACACAGGAATGTTGTCCAAAGATTTGGGGACGATTCTGGTGGGAGAAGAAGCAGTGGCAGAAGGGTTGATTGACGAAGTAGGGGGAATTCAGCAGGCTCTTGACAAATTAAGAAGTATGATTAAGAACAGAAGTTCTCTTGACTGACTTGAAATATTTTTCGGTTCATAGTATGATAAAACAGATATTGAAAAGATACAAAGTGATTTTAGAGATAAGCGGGGATGATTATGGCTTCAGGTCAAAGTAAAAAGACAACTTCAGCAGGGCGCAGCGGCGGAACTGGGAAAACAACTTCCCGGAAAAAGACACAAACCAGAGCAACAAATAAAACGACTGGAAAGAAGACTAGTTCCGCTTCCAGGAGAACCCAGCAGGAGGTATATTCCGACGGTATTATGCTTGCCTGTGTGATTGCGTTAATGTTGTTTATTATATGTTGTAATGCGGGATTTTGTGGACCGGTGGGTAAGGTGGTCAGCAGTATACTGTTTGGACTTTTTGGGGTAATTCAGTATGTATTACCCTTTGCTATCTGTGGGGCTTTTGTGATGGCAGTGGTGTATAACTACAGTGGTGTCATATTACGAAAGATTACTCTCAGTGCAGTGTTTACTTTGTTCCTTTGTGCTTTGGGACATATGGTGGTACATATAAGCTGGGGATTTGACAAATTAGGGGCAAGTTATTTATACAGCAGCCAGCATAAGACCGGAGGCGGTTTTTTTGGTGCTTTGATTACCAGTGTTTTTTACCCGTTGCTTGCCGCCAGTGGAACCTGGCTTCTTGTGATTCTGGTACTGATTATTTTATTCCTGCTGATTGCGGGAACTTCTGTATTAGATTTGGCAAAACGGATTGCTTCCTGGTATGCAGTGGATGAGGAGGAAATGCTGGCCCGGGAGGAACTGCGGGCGAAGCGTCAGGAGACAGCAATGGCGCGGCAAAAAGCCCGGAAAGATGTGCGCAGGCAGAGATATGAGTCGGCGGCGATGCGGGAAGAACAGCAGTTGTCTGAACTGGAACAGCGCCGTCTGGCACGAAAACGAGAGATTGCAGAGGGAGGATTGTCCATTATGGACAGTCAGGCACCGATTCGCTTAAAGCCCGGAGAAAAGGATATGGGACTGCTTCCGGCAGAGGAGAAGAATACTGCCATTCTCAGTGACGCAGGGCTCCTTTCTACAAAAGAGAAGGAGGCAGATGTAACCCGTCCTTCTTCCGGGGAGGAAAAGAAGAAGGGGCAGTCGGTAAAGCAGGAATCTCCGCTTACGGTGGGACCGGAGGGAGAACTTCGGATTACCGGACTATTTGAAAAGGAATCGGAAGAAGAGACTGGTTTGGATGGTGCAAAGAAAAGAGGCGGCAGCCGGCAACGTTCCCGGACGCGGGAAACAAAGCAGGACACAATGCCGGTGTCTTCCTTTGCTTCCACTATGGAGACCGCGAAAGTCATGGAGACTACAGCAGAGTTTGTGGCAGAAGAAGATTTACCCCAGGTGAAGGAAACAGGGACTTCTTATTCTGACCCGGTGAAAGCAGAAAAAGAATCCGTAAAACCGGTTTCTCATCGTCGGACGAAGGAAACTGCCCGGGAAACTGCTCAGGAGACAGCGAAAACGGCCCAGGCAATTGCTGCTCACGCAACCGAAGAGCATCAGAACTATGAGCGTCCCCTTGTGGAACTTTTGAGCCGGGGTAGTCGGGCAAAGGGCAGTTCTAAGGCAGAACTGCAGGCGACGGCCCGCAAATTGGAGGAAACACTGGAGAGTTTCGGTGTTCATGTTACGGTTACCGATGTCAGTTGCGGTCCTGCAGTAACCCGGTATGAAATGTTGCCGGAGCAGGGAACCAGAGTGAGCAAGATTACCGGACTGGCAGATGACATTAAGTTGAATCTGGCAGTGGCAGACATCCGTATTGAGGCTCCAATTCCCGGAAAGGCAGCCATCGGAATTGAGGTTCCTAACAAAGAAGCATCTGCTGTGGCATTCCGGGATTTGTTGGAAGAGAGTGATTTCTTAAAGCAGCCATCGGATTTGAGTTTTGCGGTAGGTAAGGATATTGGCGGCAAAGTAGTTATCAGTGATATTGGGAAAATGCCCCATGTTCTGATTGCGGGAGCTACTGGTTCGGGTAAATCGGTTTGTATCAATACGTTGATTATGAGTCTTCTCTATAAAACCCATCCGGACGATGTGAAGTTGATTATGATTGACCCAAAGGTGGTGGAACTGAGTGTTTACAATGGAATTCCTCATCTGTTGATTCCGGTTGTAACAGATCCGAAAAAGGCAAGCGGTGCTTTGAATTGGGCGGTGGCTGAGATGGAGGCACGATACAAAAAGTTTGCGGAGTACAACGTTCGAAATCTGGAGGGATATAATAAAAAGGTTGACAGTCTGACCGCCCGGGGTGAGAATTCGGAGGGAGAAATCAAACGTATGCCCAAGATTGTTATTATTGTGGATGAGTTGGCAGATTTGATGATGGTTGCTCACGGAGAAGTGGAAGATGCCATTGTAAGATTGTCCCAGCTTGCCCGGGCAGCGGGAATCCATCTGGTGATTGCGACCCAGCGTCCTTCGGTAGATGTCATTACAGGACTGATTAAAGCGAATGTTCCGTCAAGAATTGCATTTGCTGTTTCTTCCGGAGTAGACAGCCGGACAATATTGGATATGAACGGTGCGGAGAAACTGCTTGGAAAGGGTGACATGCTCTTTGCACCGAGCGGATACCCGAAACCCATCCGGGTGCAGGGCGCCTTTGTTTCTGACAAAGAGGTGAGCAAAGTAGTAGAATTTTTAAAAGCCCAGGATTTAAAAGTGCAGTACAATGACAATATTACCCGGGAGATTAATTGCGGTCCCCAATCAGTGAGGGATGCCAATCGGGAACAGGAGCGGGATGAATATTTTGTGGATGCTGGTAAGTTTATTATTGAGAAGGAAAAGGCATCCATTGGAATGCTGCAGAGAGTGTATAAGATTGGATTTAACCGTGCTGCCCGTATTATGGACCAGCTCAGTGAGGCAGGCGTCGTGGGACCGGAGGAGGGCACGAAGCCGCGGCAGATTTTGATGAGCATGGAAGAATTTGAGAATTTTCTGGAACAAGGCTTATAATAGGCAGGTAGAAAAGTAAAAGGAGGAAGTGCTATGGCAGAAAAAAGTGTGGGACATGAATATAAGCCAGTAAAGCGGGGAGTCTATATAACTGCTTCTCTGATTGCTAATTTCATATTGGGTGTTCTGGGATTGGGAATTGGTTTTGTATTTTTTATTAGTGCCGTTGTTTCTACTGGTTCCATCGGGTTGAATATTCTGGTGTTTGTCTGTGGTGCTGTGGTAATTGTCATTTACCTTTACTTGATTTTACAGGCAAATCGTTTCCTGGTACGGCTCTGCTCTAACAAAAAAAGCAAGCGGATTGACAAAAACCGCTTGTTTTGGAGCATGCTTTATTTTGTTTGTATTTTTGTAATTAGTTTTGCCTATTCCTTTTTGCGGGCAGCAATTGCAGTCAATCTGGTGTCTTGAGGAAGTTGTTCAAAGGTTCCATGACTTTTTAGTAGTTGTCCATTTTCCAGAAAGGTGAGGACATCGTATGCAGGGATGTCCAGTGCCTTGGAAATCTGTAATGCATTGCTGTTGGGGTATTCTTTCAGATAGGCTACAATGCGCGTGTATAGGGCATCTGCCTTGTCCTGGCAGTCGTCACACAGATTCGTGTCTTTGCGGCTGTAAAAGGAAAATCCGCACAGGCGGCAGGTTCTCAATTCCATACTGTCTCTCCTTTCTCTGAAATAATATATGATAGGTAATTGCGAAATGGTATGTTTTTAATATCATAAACACAATTTATATAACATTCGCTTCGTTGTCCTCCCTTCGGTCGGTACAAAGGCGCTCGCATTGAACACTTAATGAATGCGTAGCATGAATTTAGTGAGAAAGCGCACTTGGACACTTGGCGAGGTGTTTTCGAGCCTAGTGAACATAGTACAACATTTATATATAAATTTGTGTTTATTTAATTGAAACATATGATTTTCGCAATTGCCTAAAATCTTAAAAAGAAGGAGGAGGGATGTTAGTGGATTCGTTAAAAACTGAAATGGGAATTATTTACAGCCGCTATTACAAGGATGTATATTATTTTTGTTTACACTTGTGTGAACAAAACCCGGATTTGGCAGAAGAACTCACACAGAATACATTTTTCAAAGCGATTCAGTCTGCAGGGAGGTTTCGCGGTGATTGTGAGATGAAAACATGGCTCTGTCAAATTGCGAAACATCATTACATAAGTTATTTGAGAAAAGAAAAGCATTTGATGAAAAACACGAATGCAAAACAGATTCTGGAAAATATTGCGGATGGTCAGGAGCCTGTGCACACGAGGCTGGAAGATTCGGAAACTGCCAGTGAGATTTGCAGTATATTGGATGGGCTGGAACCGCCTTATGATGAAGTGTTTCGTTTAAAAGTATTGCAGGAAATGACTTATAAAGAAATTGCTGCAATTTATAAAAAGACGGAGAGTTGGGTTCGGGTTACTTACTATCGGGCAAAACAAAAAATTATTGAGGCAATGAAATAGGAGGGAAAATTTATGAGTAATGTAAAATTAACTTGTGATATGGTAAATGATATGCTTCCGCTATATGTGGACGGTATGTTGTCGGAGGAAAGTAAAACTGCGGTTGCTGCGCATTTGGGAAATTGCAGTAAGTGTCAGCAGACAGTTGCGGATATGAATGCGGAACTGGGAGATTTAACGGAACTTGCCGAGCAGGACAGCAGTCTGTTTCAACGGGTACAGAAAGGGTTTCGGAAAAAATATTTTACCAGAGCAGCCATTATAATTTTGGTATTTTTAATTTTGTGGGTTGGGGCTAATTTTTACCTGATGTCCCATTATAGTCCAATATATCCGAAGGCGTTACCGGATTATATTGAAGAGTGTCTGGATGTTGTCAGCATTGATGGGGAATTCTATTTACATCAGAAGGATTTATTTGGTCAGGGAGAGATTGTATTGTTGAACTGTGAAAATGGAGAGATTAATTTTTATTTAGGTGAAAATGGCATTCACAACCTTGGTTTGGGCAGAAGTTGGATGATTACTCCCAAGTATCAGCAACTGTTTGATTCAACGGTGATAGAAGAGGAAGTTACGACTGTGAATTACTGTAAGCCGGATGGGACGGTCATCACTACTCTGTGGCAAAAAGGGGAAGAACTGAAGGAATTACAGATGAAATAAATGTAAATATTAAGGCTGGGCACACGGAGTACTGAGTGCCCAGCCATTTGCTGTTGTTATTGAAAAAATAGTGTTCCGATTAAGCATCTTTTAAAAATGCAGCATAACATTTCTTTGCCTCATATACGTCTGCTTTGCTGGTGAGTTCCCAGGGAGCGTGCATATTTAGCACGGCGACGCCGCTGTCAATGACTTCCATGCCATAGAGGGAAAGAATATAAGCGATGGTTCCTCCGCCGCCGATGTCCACTTTTCCTAATTCTGCAGTCTGAAATGCTACCTTGTTGTCATCCATGATTTTCCGGATGGTTCCCAGGTACTCTGCATTGGCATCGTTGGAACCGGATTTGCCACCCCGGCCAGTAAATTTATTAAATACAATCCCTTTTCCGAAATAGGCAGCATTGCGTTTCTCAAAAGCAGAAGCATAAAGAGGGTCAAAAGCAGCGCTGACATCGGAGGAAAGCATCCGGGACCGGCTCAGGCAGCGGCGCAGGGAAAGTTCTGAGAATTCCCCACACAATTCCATTACCTCTGCAACAGTATTTTCAAAAAATTTGGATTGCATTCCGGTGGCACCCACACTTCCAATTTCTTCTTTGTCTACCAGAAGACAGCAAAGGGTTTTTTCTGTTTCCGGTGCTTCCAGCATAGCAGCTAAGGAAGTATATGCGCAGACCCGGTCATCCTGTCCGTATGCCATAATCATAGAGCGGTCGATGCCAGCTTCCCGGGCCGCTCCGGCGGGAACAATTTCCAATTCTGCAGAAAGAAAATCCTCCTCTGCAATTCCATAGGTTTCTTTTAGCAGATTCAAAACGGTTGCTTTTACCGCATTTTTCTCTGTACCTTTCAGTGGTTTGCTGGCAAATAGCAGGTCCAGATTTTCTCCTTCGATGACTTTGGAGGCTTCCTTTTTCTGCTGTTCTCCTGCCAGATGTACCAGTAAATCTGTGACACAGAAAACAGGGTCTTTTTTGTCCTCACCAATTACAATGTCCACGAGAGTGCCGTCTTTCTTTGCCACAACACCATGGATAGCGAGAGGAAGGGTAACCCACTGATATTTTTTGATACCGCCGTAGTAATGGGTATCTAAATAGGCCAGTTCGGTATCTTCATATAGTGGATTTTGTTTTACATCCAGTCTGGGGGAATCAATGTGGGCACCGAGAATCGTAAGCCCCTGTTCCATAGAACCGCTGCCAATCTGAAACAGAGCAATGGATTTGTCCATATTGACCGCATACACCCGGTCACCAGCCTTGAGTTTTTTCTTTTTTGCCAGAAGTGTAGAAAGATTCTGGTATCCATATTCCTCTGCCTGACGGACACTCTCCTTTACGCATTCCCGCTCTGTCTTTCCACGGTCGAGAAAGTCCAGGTAATTGTGGTTTACTTTTTCCAGTTCTTTTAATTCGGACTTCGTATAGGTAGTCCAGGCATTTTTCTGTTCCATTCTATCACCATTCCTTTTTATTATTTTCCTGAGCATTGCATTTATTATTGATGCACTGCTTTTCTATTGTAGCGCGAAAAGTGGGATTTGTCCATTTGCCTTCATAAAATTATAATTCCTCTGGTTATAGTATGTTCAAATAGGGGAAAATCATGTTATACTGATAGAACAGAAAAAGTAAGGGAAGTCAGAATTGTGAAGAGAAAAGAAAAGCAATCGCAAAAAGTAAATAATAATAGTAAGAGCCGGGAGAGAGTGAAATGGGACAAACTGGATAATACGGCGAATCTGTTTCCGGTTATTGCCAGTGAGAATATGAGTAATGTGTGGCGAATCTCCGTTTCCCTGAAGGAAGAAGTGGACCCGGTACTGCTTCAGGAGGCATTGAACCGCATTCTGCCAAGGTTTTCGCTGTTTCGTATGCGGCTTCGCAAGGGGATTTTCTGGTATTATTTTGAGGAGAATAAGAATCCATTTCCTGATGTTGCTCAGGAGCATTCCTTTCCAGGAGCCTACATTGACCGAAGCCGCAACCGTCATTATATGTTCCGGGTGAGTTATTACCAGTGCCGGATTAATCTGGAGGTGTTTCATGCATTGACTGACGGTTATGGGGGAATTCAGTTTTTGAAGGAACTGTTGTACCAGTATCTCCGGTTGAAATACCCACAGTTGTTACAGGTGGAGAAGGATAAACTCAGTGGGGGACTCCATTTGGACCAGGAAGACAGTTATGTCAATAATTTTAAAAAGGGACATGAAAAGGTATATAAATCTGAGGAAGCGGTACAACTGGAAGGGGAGAAACTGCCAAAGGGAGAACTGGGTGTGATTCATGGGTATTTGCCGGTACCGGCATTAAAGGCGGCTGCCAAACGGTATGACACGACCATTAATGAGTTTCTGGTAGGGGTCTATACGTATGCTATTTATAAAGGGTACCTTCGGGGAAGAAAGTCTCGCAAGCCAATTTCTACTTGCGTTCCGGTGAATCTGCGTCCCTATTATGATTCCTATACAATGAAGAACTTTTTTGCCATGGTTTCTGCCGTATTTCATCCAGAGAAGGAAGACTATTCCTTAGAGGAAGTACTTTTTATTGTAAAGGAAAGTCTGCATCAGCAGATTACGCCGGAAAATCTGGACAACATTATGTCTTATAATGTTTCCAATGAGAAAAACTGGGTGCTTCGCTCGGTTCCGCTGTTTGTGAAAAATATTGCTATGCGGGGAGTGTACAATGCCACTGCCCGGGCGAATTCCAGTACGGTGACGAATATTGGAAATATTGTACTCCGGGAGCCTTACCGAAAATATGTAGAGTGTTTTTACTGCACGATTGCCATGTCCCGGGGACAGAATATAAAAGGGGGAATTGTTTCCTACAATGATGTACTGACGGTTACTTTTAGTTCTGTTCTGGAAAGTACGGCAGTGCAGAGTTACTTTTTTAAAACATTGGCAAAGGAGGGAATTCCCGTAGCTGTGGAAAGTAACGGGGTCTATTATGAATAAATGTGTGAATTGTGGTGTATGGGTGATGGATGATACAGAATTCTGCCCCTTATGTCAGAGCGTTGTGGAAGAAATACAGCAATCGGAGGAAAGCAGAGAAGAAAGCGATTTTTTAAAACAGATTGGGAAAGGGGCTCCCTACCCCGATGTGCGCAGGCGGAACCGGATGCTGCAGTTTGTTATGCGGCTGGTATTGTTTTTATTTATTGTTGTAGAAGTTGGTCTCGTTTTTTTAAATCGTATGTTTTTTCATGAAATATGGTGGTCTGCGATTTGCGGAGTGGCTATGTTGTATTCATATATTTGCACCGTATACTGGCTGCGCCACGACTCCGGACATGCCTCAAAGATTGGGCTGCAATTGATTTTAACCATATTGCTTGTGGTGGCGATTGATTATTTTAGTGGCTGGAGTGGCTGGTCTTTGCAGTGGGCATACCCCTGTATTGTACTGGCGGGGGATGCAGTGGTATTTATTTTGATGATGACGGACCGAAAACAGTGGTACAGTTATACTTTGCTGTTACTTCTGATTGGACTATTCAGTTGTGGAATCATAGGGCTTTACCTATTGGGCAGAATTCCCCATGTAGTTCTGGTGGCGGTGAGCGCAGGAGTTACATTTGTTTATTTGCTTGGTACTTTTATTTTTGGAGACCGGGCAATTAAGCGGGAGTTAAAGCGCAG
>JAQXNR010000198.1 GCA_029098105.1 Lachnospiraceae bacterium | reverse complement strand
ATTGTCCCCAATACTTACATCCATTGATTATCTTCATATTCCGCTATTCGCCTCCCTGCGTTTCACCGAAGCAGTCACTCCGGCAATGCATCCATGCATTTGTCTTCTACTTACATATATCGGCAAAAAGGCGTATTATGTTAATAAACAAACACAAAATTCCGGTTATTTTCAACATCCAAAAATAACCGGAATTACATCAACTAAAATTTCTGTATTCTATTTTTTCAATGGCAGACCAAAAATGCTCCCCATCGTTTTTTCATCCTTGTCACTGAAGTAACCATATTCTACAATATTATAATTGTCTAACTTCTGTGACTGCTCTGTGCTTTCCTCATATGTGTGCCAGATTCCATCTTTCGTCCGGTATCCAAAAGCATTCATCGCTTCAATATCTTCCTGCACCGTTCCAATAAACTGATTATACCGGGAAAGCGGCAGTCCTGCCTGTTCTAATACCAAATTGGACAAAAAGTTCGTACTGGTCACTCCATCGGTCTGGGTTTCAATATCATAATTTGCCCACAAAATATATGGAGTGCAATATTTTTCCTGTATCTGCTGCAGGTTCAAAGTCTCCGCAGCGCCTCCCAAAACCGAATTTAAAAATTCGTCATCAATCGCTGGCTGATGGTCCCCAAACATAAGAATAACTGTCGGTTCATCATAATTAGAAAAATATTTTAACAAGTGCTGGTATGCTTTGTCAGAAACCCGGGCAGATGACAAATATTCATTTGCCAGAGGGTATTCCCCATCTCCTGCAATAATCGGCTCATCCCAGTCCGTATTGTCTGTATAACCACCATGATTCTGCATGGTAACTCCCATAATAAACAGTTTGTCTTCCTCTTCTTTTTCCTCAAACTGCTGAATAATCTTGTTATAAGTCTCCTCATCACTAATATAGCGGACATACTCCGGATTTTTAAAATCATTCTGGGTCAGGAATTTTCCAAAATTCATGCTGGCATAGGCTTCCTCCCGGTTCCAGTTCGTCCCCACACAAGGATGGATTGCAGTCGTCTGATACCCCAACGTTTCCAAATAAATAGGAAGAGAAAAGGTCGTTCCCTTAATAAACTGCTGGTATGGCACACTGGACGCCGGCAAAAATGCCAGACTGTTTCCTGTCAGACACTCAAATTCCGAATTGGCAGTCTGTCCGCCAAACACTGACACATAACATTTTCCCTTGATTACATTTTCCTCCAGAGAATGAATATAAGGAAGGTAATCCTCATTATAGGTCATTGCTTCTCCAGAATCCAGTAACGTGTAATCTGCCAGACTTTCATTCATAATAATAATAATGTTCGGGTCCTTAGATCCTGTCTTCTCATTGGTTTTAGATTCCTTTTCCGGTTCCGTTGTTGTTGTTTCTACAATCTTCTTTACCCGGTCAACGCTGTATCCTTCCGGTTTCTCCATGCCCAGATAATGAAAATTCATAAAGAATTCCAAATATACACCATTACGTTTATAACTTTTATTCCGATTCCAGATGTCTACCGCAAGCCCATTTTCCGCCAGCACTGTTGTGGAATACAGGTAATGCACTCCATAAATTCCAACTATCAGCAATGCAATTCGGTATACCATCTTTCCCCAGAAGTAGCAATTGCGTTTCCACCAGTGAGATGTTTCTTTCTTTGTCTTTTCCTCTTTGGAAACGACATCCTCTATCATTGTTTCTGTCGCTGCCCCTTCCTCTACCGCCGCAGCCACCTCCGGTTCTGTAATCACCTCCGACTCTGCCGTTGCCTCTGCACTCATCTGCGACTCTGTAACCTCTACAGCATCTTTTTTCCGTCGCTTGATACGGCTCCATAATCCCAGACTCTCTTTCTTCCCCTCCTTGTGTCGGTAACTGCCCAGCACAAATATAAAGCAAACATAGACAAACATGAATAACATAAAATGGATCTGGGTATGAGTCCACTCAATCTTGTAATTCTCACTAACCTCAAAGGCTGTCTTTAAGAACAAAAAATCCGACGGGAGCAGTGGCACTCCTTTGAAAATGCTTACCTGCAAGTTCACGATTGTCAAAAGGAAACACAAAATGTTCTGTACCATCAATGACACATATTTATTCCCAATTACCGCATATAAAATGCACTGCATGCACAGCAGCAACATACAATTATACAAATGCATCTGGGGACTACGTCCATCCTGTAATTCATAGAAGCGCAGAGTCAACTGCAATACAATAATCGGGTTGGCAAAAAACAATGCCCAGCCAATTCCCCATATATTCCCAAGACGCTTCCAGAACCAGCGGGGCACCAAAAGAATCAGAATCATCAAAAGTCCGGCAATATACATTCCCAACGCATTAAAGGAATCATCATATTGGTAATTATAAACCGTATCCAAGGACTGGTTTTTCACCAGAGAGCCCCCAACATAAAGACGTTTATTCGGGGAAGAAAAACTCGCAAGCCGCACTGCCGGGCTGACCTCTCCTTCCTTTAACTCTGGTCCGGTCACAATTACATAATAGGAATGCTGCCGTTCCAAAGCAATTCCCCCTGAAAAACGAATCCGGGTCATCTCCCCATCTTTCATGTCCTTTGTATAAACACGTTTCCGGGCGATTTCATTCATCTTCTTGTCCCGTATATATACCGTAAGGAATTCCGTATTGGCTGTATTGTCCTGCATATCAAACCGCATATCAATACTGTACAAAGTAACATCCTTTTTAAAATAAATACGCTGTCGAGCCCGGCTGCCTCGCCCCAGGCTTCCCGTATCCTCCTCGCTTACAACTCCCTCTTTGGAAGCCTCCGCCACATTCTGCCGGGATGGCAACTGTACAAAAATACAGAGTGCTATCAGGACTGCAATCAACACGATTCTTATAATTCCAAACTTCCTAATCTCATTCCAAATTTTTCGCCACATAACTGCAGACTCCTTTTTTGGTTAATTTACCCTATACACCACATATTTTCCAAAGCGTTTCATTTTCGTAAATTGCTCTTTGTTCGTATAGTGGATTCTTTTTCTTACCACAATATAATCTATATCCAGACTCTTTAATACTTGGTATGTCTGATCTTCGCTGTACTCTTCATGATAAATATTGTGACAAACCGTCCTCATATCCCCATACTCTGTTTCAATTCCTCCATGGTAATACATCCGCCCCATCCACGTATTCAAACGGGTTGTATACTGGCGTAATCCTTCCCGCAATGCCGGCGGATATAAAACCGTCGGAAGTTCTTCCTCCCCTTTCGACTTCTTGAGAATATAATCAGAAACCGCAACGCACTTTTCATTGATTCCATAAGTTGTCTGATAGGAACGGAATATTTTCTTGTCTGCAAAAGCACTGCCATTCAGTGTGGTTCCAACAACTGCAATGACGAGCATCGCCGCTGCCGTATAACTATACTGTCTGTGCTGTAAATGCAGACTCCACTCCACCAATAAATAGGGAAGAACATAAACAACCGGAACAATAATAAACATACGCCAATACAAATCTGCCCCGGTTAAATAACTGGACACCGGTTGTATGAATAAGGGATTCACCAACGTCAAACCAGCAAACACCGTCAGGCCGCACAATACTGTACGCACAATACGATTCTCCCGAATCCAGATGGCAATCACACTGACTATAAACAAGGTCAGTCCAACACAGCCAAGAACCGGCTTTGCATCAATTCCCCAGTAATTCAAAAATACATGCAGCCAATTTTTCGATTCCGCCTGAGAATAGGCGAGAATATTTTTTCCGGCATCGGTGGCAAACACAATGACAACAACCGCCACTACAGGTACTACTGTAATTGCCACAGGCAGAAGCAGTTTTCTAAACTCCTCCCAGGAACGTATCGTAACTGCATAGGTAATACCAATCGCCGCGTAATAGATAGGAATCATGTATACTCCTACCACTGTTGCACAAATTCCTGCAATCATAATAAACACAACGCAAATCCAGTATTTCAAAGTCTCTCTCTGGGCTTTCATAATATTGATGCAAGTCGCCAGAAACATCGGCATGAGAATATTGTAGAGCACCACTTTTCCCATCCAGGGACAGTTGAACATGTTATAACTGTTCAATTTGGCAGAAAAAGAGAAAAAGAGGTTCAGCAAGGCATACCACATCAAATAGGGAGCCCTCTTATGAGAGGCAAACAGTTCCCGAATCACCTCATAGTATGCCATATAAGACATAGGAATCAGAATCAGAGGCAACAGAAAATGAAACATCTGCGCCGGATGAAAATGAAATACTACAGAAAGACACCCCACATAGTATTCCCAGGCAGAAATATTCGGTCGAATATCCTCCAGTGAAAGTAATCCCGTCGTAATATATGTGGTGTTCATTTCCAACGTATCATGGTCAATCGCATAGGTGGCAAGGGATACATAATAGGCATCATCCCCCATCGTAATCTGGTGTCCTGTAACACCTGCCAGATGAACCAGCAGCAACAGTGCAAATGCTCCACCAAAAAAAGAAATACCAAGACACTTTTCCTGCCTTCTTCCCGCAATCCATTTACGAAAAACTACAACGGGGCTTTCCATTTCTTTTTTACGGGAAAGGTAAATTAGTACGCCAATACCCAGAATATAAAATACTCCAAGAATAAACAGGTAACACGCCACCATGGCAGAAAAAGAACCTTTACGCAATATAAAGGGCAGCGCCACCAATTCAAACAGGGCAATCTGGAAAATAAATCCCATCAACAGGTTGCGACTGACCCGTCGCTTAAACTTCAGCCAGTAACTGACAATATATCCCACAACATAATAGGAAGACAGAATTCCGACGAGAAATATAAAAATCTTTGTCAGGAAAATAAGTTTTTCTACCATTTTCAATCTCCTTCATGTTACATCACAGCACTTTGCCGAATCAATTCTTTTCTAAGTTTACCATCCACTTTTGAATTTTTTGTAAAATTCTTTTGGAATTATTGTTGTCTACATAAGCAAATGCCTTGTCCCATTTTTCCAAATAGGCATCGTCCAGTTTATATCCCTGGTGCACTGCTTTCTGAATACATGCAGTCAATTCTTCGATGGTATTTGCCCGGTCACCAAACAAATCCTTTTCGAAGTCCATATAACTTCCGTGGATATCTGTATAATCCTCCACATCAAACTGGTAAAAAATAACCGGTTTTTTGAGGTAAAACATATCCCAGGAAGCACTGGAATAATCTGTAATCATAAGACGGCTGCGCATAATAATCTCATTCAGCGGCTTCTGTCCAAAAGGAATCAACTGTATCCGTTCATTGGTGACATGAAAATCGTGAATGTACTTGCGCACAATGGGGTGCAGGTAAAACGTAAGGTATAAATCCTCCCGTTCCAGCAATCCCAATAATCGGGCATTGGTCAGCAATTCTTCATAATGGTTGAAATAACTGCTCTTACAGAATTCTTCATCACTGACGCTATCCAGCCAACTTCTCCATGTAGGCATGACCAGTATTTCATTCCTTCCGGAAGGTCTGTCCTGTAATACATCCCAACGCGCCAACCCGGTAATCACAATATCCTTATTCGGGTATTTCAACTTCTGGTGTATAATCTCCTTCTCCTTCTCAGAGGAAGCAATAAATAAATCACATCCCGCATTGGAGTTCTTCTGGTACATTTTTGTAATGTTCTTCAATCCAATTACACCATGCTGCAAAAATACATTTTTCTTCTCCAGAATACAGTCGTATAATACGCTGCCCTTCTGTCTCCATGCATAGGCATGGGCTTTGGAATCGGTGCTAATCAGCAGTTTGGCTGCCTGCAAATAAATCATATGGCGGATGCTCAAAAAGGGAACCACCCGTCTGCCATACTCCTTCACCATCTCATAATCCGGAGATTTTTTGTCAATTACATAGTAAAAATGGGCATTTTTCTCTGCTTCCTTCCGGTTGTCCATACAATAGCGGAAAAAATAATATCCATTATCCTGAGCCGCCATACAATATTTCTCATATACAAGGTAAATCTGCTTCCCATTCCAAAATTCCGGTGCTACAAGGTACAACTTACGCGCAATCCGTTCCTTTAAACGGAACCAGAAAGAATCCGCCTCTGACACTTCCCGGTATTTAAACGCCACCATATCTTTCTTCGTAACGAACGGAAAGAATATAAAGCCATCTTCTGTACGGTATGCAACCTCCTGGCGCAATCGTAAAAACTGGTCACGAAAAGAACGGGAGGTATTATAAGCGTTCACATAATAGGCAAACCGCTCCTCCTCATTCTTACTACGTTCTTCTTCATCGTACATACACAATACTACATCCCAGTATACAGAGCGCAACTTCAAAGTCTTCAAGTCAACCGTTCCCGTTATCCGGTAACCGCCGTTCTCCCGCTGCTCCCACTGGGTATCCAGTCGGTATACACACTCCTTATTCGCCTTCTCTGTACGGAACTTGAGCATAATTGCTCCCGGAAAATATCCCTTTTTCCGGACATACATAGACACCTTCAAAACCGAATCTTCAATCGTGCAGGAAGTTACCTTCGCCTTCACAACAGAAAGGAGGGTGCGGGCCTTTAACTTAACACAAAGTCCCAGTCTTCCCTTCACTGTAAAATACGGAATGACAGAATACACCTTCTGCTTCTTCTCAAACTCATCAATGGAATACCCATAGCGAAAAGCCTGCGCCTGGGAATCGTTGACAATCTCCCGAATCTTTCTTGCAACTCCCCGATTGATGAAACGCTTATACTGAATGGCTCCGTCTTCCTCATAAAAAAAGCATATCTTCCATTTCATTCTATGATTCTGTTGTAACTCCGGTAACGGCATATGGGCAATCTCTACCTGCCTCTCCTCCTCATTATAGGAATATACAGGCACAATTCTACGCTCGTTCTGGGCATCTATATAGCAGACTCCTGCTCCCCTATAAGACTTCCAGTCCCAGCCGTTCATCCGAAGAATTAATCTGTCTTTATTCTGAATGAGCTTTACTCCCAAAGTTCCTGAAATCACATATTCAGACATACTCTATTCCTCGTTTTCTTCATCCGCTGAAAAATACAGTGTTACACACTGCTCTTATTCAAATTATAACATGAATATACTAATAATTCCATTAAGATTTTCTTACTCTTGTGTTGTTGTATCTTCTTCCGTAGTAGAAGTCGAAGTATCTTCCTTTTCCTCCATGGTTGCGGTCTCCTCAGAGGTGGTCGCAGTCACAGAGGAATTGGCAACAAAATCAATTTCCTTCATATATTCCCAATTTACATCTTTGTCATAATCAAAACTTTCGTCTTTTCCCCACTCTTCAAATTTTTTGTCCAGTAATTCCTGCTCTTTTTCCGACAACAATTCTTCCTTCTTGTCCGCCGTCGCCGTCTCATCAATCACCTGCTTCATCTGAATAATATAAAATCCATCTGCCGCTGCAATTACCTTGTCGTAAGTCTCCCCATCTTTCAACCCGGAAATAATGGAAGAAATTTCCTCCGGCAAATCCGTATCCGCGTCCACATTCATTTCTCCAGAGGTACTTCCCATTCCATAGGCAGCGGCTACAGTGGCAATGTCGTTGCCTGCCTGAATGCGCTCCAAGGCATCCTGAGCATCTTCCTTTGCCTCGGTCAGTCCTTCCTCGTCTGCACCAACCGCATTGCCGGAAGCATCTGCGGCAACCGTCGGAAAATAGATGTAATAGACTTTAGAGGTCTGCGCCTCCTCATCAGAAATTTCAATCCCTTCATCCTGAGCCAGTTTTGTCTTTATCTTCTCCACTTTTGCTGCATCGGAAAATACCTGCTCTGCCAATTCCTGGGTAATTCCCATCTTTTTCTTCTCATCTTTGGTAACCTTGTCCATAAACTCTTTTGCCTGCTTCACAACCACTTCCTGCTCCGCCTTAGTCAGAGAAACTCCCATCTCCTTGGCATGGGAAACCGCCATCTTAATCTGGCGAATCTGTTTGATTGCAGAACGCTTTGCCACATCTTCCAGAGTAGACTCCTCGGTACTGCCATCCTCCTTCTCTACCGGGTAACTGGAGGTCCACACCTCCGGACTGGAAAACATGGAAGAGTAATAGGATTCGTAGTATTCCTCCACAGATTTGCAGTAAAACCATACTTCGTCCAGCGTCACTTCCTTATCCCCCACCGAAAATACCACTTTTTTTGCCTGTTCTGTCTGTCCACAGCCCCCGGCAAAGGGCACCATTACAGCCAGAATTACAATAAATGCAAGTAAACGCATAGCCTTCTTTTTCATTCTTTTTCCTCCTACAAATATGCCTGTTTCTCAAATAGTAACCGATTTTTCGGATTCTAACTTATAATTATAATATACATTGAAAGTGCCTGCAACCGGTTTGACGCAATTTTCACACTTCCCTTTCCATCAATGCTCCAATCTCCTCTACTAACTGCCACAACATCGGCAGTATTTCATTTTTCTTTAACTGTTTTTGCTCATACTGAAATACCGGTTCTTTTTCCTGAAGGAATCGCATCTGTCCCCTGTAATTTCGAAGCATTTCATCCATTTTCTCAATTTGCACCGGCGCATCCGACTTCACGCTAATCCGTATCTGGTTCCCGTTCTGACGGACACGGGTAATATAGTATAAGGACGCTGTATTTTTCAAAAGAGCAATCTCCAACAGATTCTGCGCAGCCTCTGGCAGTTCCCCGTAACGGTCAATCAGTTCATCCACCATATCCTCTTTGTCATCCTGCGTCTGCACACCAGCAATCCGCTTATAAAGTTCCAGTTTCTGAAATTCATTCCGTACATAATTTGCCGGAATATACGCTGTCAATTCCACATCCATTACAGTGTCCACAGCAGGTCTCACATTCTCTCCCTTCATTTCACAAATTGCCTCATTCAGCATTTTGCAATAAAGGTCATACCCCACCGCCTCCATATGCCCTGACTGATCCTCTCCCAGCACGTTCCCTGCACCGCGAATTTCCAAATCCCGCATGGCAATCTTAAATCCGGAACCCAAATCCGTAAATTCCCGAATGGCGGCAAAACGCTTCTGGGCAGTCTCCTGTATCATTTTGTCTCTGCGGTACAAAAGAAAGGCAAACGCTCTGCGGTCACTTCGTCCAACCCGTCCTCTAAGCTGGTACAACTGCGCCAATCCAAAATTGTCGGCATCATGAATAATAATCGTATTTACGTTTGGAATATCGATTCCCGTCTCAATAATGGTAGTTGCCACCAGCACATCAATCTGTCCGGAGACAAAATCCATCATCACCCGTTCCAGTTCGTGTTCACTCATCTGCCCATGGCCATAGGCAACCCGGGCACCAGGGACCAGCCGCTGAATCGTGGCTGCCATCTCCTCAATATTTTTTACCCGGTTAAACACATAATATACCTGTCCACCCCGGGCAATTTCCCGCTTAATCGCTTCTTTTACCATCTCCTCATTGTATTCCATAACATAGGTCTGAATGGCGTGGCGATTGACCGGCGCCTCATTTAACAAACTCATATCCCGGATGCCGCTGAGGCTCATGTGCAATGTCCTGGGAATCGGCGTTGCTGTAAGCGTCAGCACATCCACATCCTTCTTCATCTGTTTGATGCGCTCCTTGTGAGCCACTCCAAACCGCTGTTCCTCATCCACAATCAGCAATCCCAGGTCTTTATAGTGTACATCCTTACTGAATACCCGGTGAGTTCCGATTACAATGTCCACTTCTCCCTTACGCAGTCCCTCCAGTGTTTCTTTCTGCTCCTTTGGCGTACAGAACCGAGAGAGCATTTTCACTGTAATCGGGTAATTTTTCATTCGCCGGGTAAAGGTTTCGTAATGCTGCTGTGCCAGTACGGTAGTCGGCACCAGGTACACCACCTGTTTGGAATTGTTTACCGCTTTAAACGCAGCCCGCAGTGCTACCTCGGTCTTTCCATAGCCGACATCCCCACAAATTAAACGGTCCATAATACGCGGACTCTCCATATCTGCCTTCGTTTCCGCAATCGCCTTCAACTGGTCTTCGGTTTCCTCGTAGGGAAACAACTCCTCAAATTCCGCCTGCCACACCGTATCTTTGTCACAGGCAAATCCCTGCTTTTGCTGGCGTATGGCATAGAGTTGCACCAGTTCTTTTGCCAGCGCTCCTACCTGCCCCCGCACCCGGGACTTGGTTTTCTCCCACTCTTTACTTCCCAGTTTGTTTAATTTGGGTTTCCGCGCGTCACTTCCCGCATAGCGCTGTACTTTTTCCATCTGGGCTACATTGATATAGTACATGTCGCCCCCGGCATATTCAATAGAGATGTAATCCTTAATAATGTCATCCATCTCCCGCTGCACAATTCCCCGGTAAATTCCAACTCCCCGGTCCTCATGTACCACATAGTCCCCTACACTTAAATCGTCAAAATTCTTGATGACTTCTCCCTTATAGCGGGGCTGTGTCCGACGTTTTTTTGCCTTTTTTCGAATGACATCATCCTCTGACAAAATTGCCACTTTTTCTTCTATATACACAAACCCACAGGACAGGTTGCCAGTAGTTACACAAATCTGTCCCTTCTGGACTTCATCCTGCATTTCCTCAATAAAGTACACATTTAACCCTTCGTCTTCCAGTTCCTTTGCCAGACGTTTCGCCCGTGTACTGGAAGCGGATAGCAAAAGAATACGGTAACCGTCCTTTTGCCATTTTTTCATATCTGCCACCAGAAGTTCAAAATGATTCTGGTATGTGTTGGTGCGCTGACAATGCACCTCCTGGATATAGTCTGCCGGAAAATCCGGGTCCTCATACCCGATTTTGGAAAAATAGTACGCTTGGTTTTTCCGCATTTTTTCCCGAATGACTTCTTCCTCCCAGAACACATCCATCTGTCCCGGAAGAATGTGTCCTGCTTGAAGCCGCCCCTGCATACTTTCCTGAAATTCCTTTTCCCGCGCCTGTATCGTTTCCTTAATCCAAGTCGGTTCCTCATAAAAAACTGCTGCCTGTTCTCCTGAGAAGTAATCCAGCAGAGAAACTGTGTTTTCATAAAAATAAGTAATAAAACTGTCAATCCCCGCCTCGGTCCGATAGGTGGAAAGGGCTTCCAACACCCCGGAAACCGCGTGTTTTAAATTATAGGCCTCTTTGTTCTTCTGTTCTGCCCTGTATTGGGACAGTAAAACATCATATTCCTCCTCAATTGCCAGTTGCCCCTGACGAAGTTTTTCCTGGCTTAACGGCAATTCCGTCGCCGGAAATATAGTAAGTTCCTCCAATTGCTCAATGGAGCGCTGGCTCTCCACATCAAAACTGCGGATTGTGTCAATTTCATCCCCCCACAATTCTACCCGGTAAGGAGACTCCTCTCCAATCGGAAATACATCCAAAATTCCTCCCCGGACTGCAAACTGCCCCGGCCGCTCCACCATCGCCTCACTCTCATATCCCAAATCCACTAATTGCTGGGAAAACAGGGACAAATCCAGTTCCTGGCCCCGTTTCAACACAACCACATAATTGCGGATTTCGGAAAGGGCAAGCAAGCGGTCAAGCCCGCCATCAATGGTCGTGACCACTGTTGCCGAGCCCTTCTGCAATACTTCTTTAATTACTTCAAGACGTTGATTCTGCGTCGCTGCACCATGAACATCTGCGCTGTAAAACAACACATCCTTCGGCGGGTAATAAAGCACCTCCCGGTCATAAAAGCGGTAATCCTCATAGAGTTTCTGAGCCCGCTCCTCGCTGTAAGTTACAATCAGTTTCAACGGGTAGTCTTCCCCCAGCAAATGCATCATATGGCAAATCTGGGTATCCACACATCCATTTAACTGAATCGGAAATGCCTTCTGCCGCCGCGCCTTCATAAGATTCTGCATCATTGAAGACGTTTTCAGCTTTTCCTCAAACAATTTCATGCCTTCCGGGAACCTTCCTTCTTTCCATTATATTGATTCATTGCCTTCTGGACCTGTCCGGTTACCATCAGTTTTGCTGCGCTTACCGCGTTGTCCATCCCCTCTGCAACCCCTTCCTGCTGGTCCTTTGGAAATTTGCTCAAAACATGGTTTGCCAAATCCTGTCCACTTTTTTTCATTCCAACACCAATCCGGATTCTGGGAAAGTTCTCGCTTCCCAGATGGGCAATAATGCTCTTAATTCCGTTGTGTCCTCCAGCACTTCCCTTTTCCCGAATGCGCAACTGTCCCACATCCAGATTAATGTCATCGTAAATAACAATAATATCCTCCGGTGCCAGTTTATAAAAACGGGCAATTGCTCCCACGCATTCCCCGCTGTTATTCATATATGTCATTGGTTTTGCCAATATGACCTTCTCTCCGGCAATGATGCCCTGACCGGTTACACCTTTGTGCTTGTGCTGGTTTAATTCAATGGAACATGCCTCTGCCATTCGGTCTATCGTCTCAAACCCCACATTGTGCCGGGTTCCCACATATTCTATCCCCGGATTTCCCAGTCCCACTATCAGTTTCATATCGTCCTCCAGATTTTTTTGAAAAAATTTCAAAAACATATTAAAACTCCAATCCGATTACCGTGTTGGGCGGAACCACAGTTCCCTCCCCAAGCACTACATCCCCATAAATAAAACTGTTGGGGTAAATGGTGACATCTCTGCCAATGGTTACTCCAGAACCAATGAAGGTCAGTTCCGGTGCCAAAATCGTCACTCCCTGCTCCATCCAGTGGTGATTAATACGCTGCTGCATAATGCGGGTTGCCTCCGCCAACTGAACCCGGGAATTCACTCCCATAATTTCTGTTTCATCCGGGGTAATCACTGCATCCACATGTCCCCCTTCACTGCGTATAATCCCAAGGCAGTCCGGCAAATAGTATTCTCCCTGCGCATTGTCATTCGTAATTTTTTCCAGACTGTCATACAATGCCGCCGAATCAAACAGGTACATCCCGGAATTAACTTCCTTTGACGCCCGCTCCTGCTGTGTCGCATCCTTATGTTCTACATTTTTTACAAATTCTCCGTTTTTATCCCGAATAATTCTCCCATATCCGTCAGGATTCTCTAATATGGTAGAGAGCATCGTAACCCCATTATTCTGCTCCTGATGACGGGAAATCATATTTTTCAATGTCTCCGCCCGAATCAAAGGAGTATCCCCGCACAAAATCAGGGTTTGTCCCTCCTGTCCAATAAATTCCCGAGCACAGCGCACTGCATGTCCGGTACCTAACTGTTCCTTCTGTTCCACATAAGTCACGCCGCTGCCCACTGTTTTTTGTACTTCCTCTGCTCCATGTCCTACAATAATGCAAATCTCTTCCACTCCCGCTGCCCGGGCTGCATCTATAGAGTACTGCACCATCGTTTTATCCATAACCTTATGAAGTACCTTTGGCGTCTTAGACTTCATCCTTGTTCCCATTCCCGCTGCCAGAATAACTGCTTTTACCATCGTCTATGTCCTCCCAATTAACCAAAAATTAAGAAAAGTCTGCTAACCGAAGTCAGCAGACCTTACCAATTAGTCCGTAGTATAAGGCATTAAAGCAACGTGACGTGCTCTCTTAATTGCAACCGTCAACGCTCTCTGATGCTTCGCACAGTTACCAGTGATACGGCGAGGAAGAATTTTACCTCTCTCTGACACATATCTCTTTAATTTGTTTGTATCCTTGTAATCAATAACTGCATTCTTGTCTGCACAGAATACACAGACTTTTTTTCTTCTACGTCCGCCTCTTCTTCTCATCGGAGAATCAGAATGCTCACTTTTATTAAATGCCATGAAATTACCCTCCATTTCTGTCCGCCGTAGGTGCTATGCACCGAAGGGGGACTCACACGCACAAATATAAACACATCACAATCCATAACAATATGGAATTGTAAATCTTCTACATTTTATTAGAATGGCAACTCATCTTCAATGCCATCCTCAATGTTAATAAAGCCATCTCCTGAAGCTGCGCTAGGGGCTGGAGCCTGTCCTGCCGGAGCACCGCCAAATCCATTCTGGCCGGCTGCATTCTTGCTCTCTGCAAACTCAATCTCCTCCACAATAATCTGAACAGAATATACTTTCTCTCCATTCTTATTCGTGTAGTTGTCATTCTGGATTCGTCCGGTAACAACTACCTTGGTTCCCTGATGCAAATACTTCTCTACAAATTCACTCTGCTTACCAAATGTAGTGCAGTTGAAAAAATCTGCCTCAGGCTGTCCGTCACGCTTAAATCTTCTGTCAACAGCAAGGGAAAAACGTCCCACCGCTGTCTGGCTTGCTCCCTGAGAATACCGTATCTCAGGGTCACGGGTCAACCGGCCCATCAAAATTACTTTATTCATAGAAATTCCTCCTATTCGTTATGCGTCCTGCTTAACGCATAAGAATCTAAGAACGTTGTCCATAATACGAAGTCTGGACTCAATTTCTGCTGGTGTCTCAGATTCTGCATCGAATTGGATGAAATAGTAGTAACCGACATTCATCTTCTGAATCTCGTAAGCTAATGTCTTCTTACCAGCTTCATCTACGTTAGTAATCGTTCCGCCGAAAGTAGTAATCGTCTCTTTTACCTTCTCAACAGTAGCAGTTCTAACGTCATCTTCGATTTTTGCATTAACAACCAACGCTAATTCGTACTTATTCATAGTTGTTAGCACCTCCTTTTGGTCTCTGGCCCTTTTTTCTGTCCGCCGTAGGTGTGCTACGCACCGGAGGGGGACTCACCTGTTCTGTCCGCCGTAGGTGCTGTGCACCGGAGGGGGACTTTCTTAAAGAGCAAGGAAAATTTATTATCACACCCGAATATCATACCACAGCCAAATTATGAACGCAAGCATTTTTTCAAGAAATTATTTTCATCTATTTTGCAAATTTACTGGTTGGAATACCCTTTATCTGCTCCGCAGAGTATTTGTGATAACGCTTATTAAAATTATTACCCTTCTTGTACCAGTAGCTGGCGCTTGATGGATGACGGCAGGCAATCGGTGCATCATACCAGTAATATTTGCCATTAACCTTTGCCAGTGTAAAATTGTGATCCATCATAGAGCCGTCATTGTTTACATAGTAGCCATAGACACGATAACTCTCCACACCTTTT
>JAQXNR010000197.1 GCA_029098105.1 Lachnospiraceae bacterium | reverse complement strand
GGGAATGGTTGAAACAGTACGATGTGCTGGTTTCTCCCATGGTTTCGGTTCCAGAGGAAGTAAAGAGCCTTTCAGAAGATTATGAGAGGATGCATATAGGAGCCGATTTTGCGGTTGCCCGTCAGGTAATCTATGAGCAATTTCCGGAATACAAAGAGGCTTTTGACTGCATGGCGGAAGATACTGAATTTTGCGTGGGAAATATGATGATATGCCGCAAGGAAGTTTACGACTGCTACTGTGAATGGCTTTTTGCGGTTTTGGAGCAGTGTGAAAAGCACATTTGTATTTCCAACCGGGATACTTACCAGAAGCGGGTGTTTGGTTTTCTGGCGGAACGCTTGCTCAACGTTTATTTAAAAAAGCACAGCGAATACCGGGTGGCAAATGTTAATGTAGCGGTTCTGACAGAGGAGATGCTGGATTCTTTCGGGCGTGTAGAAGATTCCAAAATGCCCCGGGTTTCTCTGTATGTTATGACTCACAAACCTTTTGTTCTCCCAGCGATGGCGGACTCTTGTGTATACCAGCCGCTGCATGTGGGAGGCGAAGGAAAACCGGATTTTGGTTACCAGAAGGACAATACCGGAGATAATATTTCCGGTAAAAATGCAAATTACTGTGAACTGACTGGTTTGTACTGGGTTTGGAAAAATGTGGTTCCTCTCGGGGACGGGTATTTTGGGCTCAGTCATTACCGCCGTTATTTGTTGGATGAAAGAGACCGGATTCTGAATCGGAAGGAAATCGTAACTCGATTGTCCCAGGCGGACATGATTGTGAGTAATGCTCAGCACTGTCGTCCGGAGGCGGAATCGGTGCTGGAGTTTTATGACAAATACCATTATGCTGAGGATTTAATTACAACCGGGGAAGTGATAGGGGAACTCTACCCCGCTTACCGTCCTGCCTTTGAAGAAGTCATGGTAGGCAATTATTTTTACGGCGGAAATCTCTTTGTGTGCCGCCGGGAACTGTTCAGCCGTTATATGGAGTGGCTGTTTTCGGTTTTGGCTGAAGTGGAGAAACGAATTGACATTTCCGGTTACAATGACTACCAGAAGCGGGTGTTTGGTTTCCTGGCAGAGCGGCTTTTGCTAGTGTACATACGGGCGAATAATTTGATTGTGTGGGAATGTGAAGTGGGGGAAGTGGCGCAGGAAGATTTGGAGCCGCCTAAAGGGAAAATCCAGCGCATTCTCGTATATAAACTGATTTCCCAGTACAATGCTCTCAGGGTATTTGCCGATGAGATGATTGCTGTATGGCGGAAACTCGGGATTGCAGTGGACGTTGTGGGAGAGGATGTGGAGCATGCCCAGGAGGAACTGGAACGGGTGCTGGGAAATCGGTATGATGCTCTGTTTGCTATGAACGGAGTGCTTTCCGATGTGAAACTGCCGGATGGGAGAATTCTTCAGGATACTTTCCAAGCGCCCTATTATGCCTACTATGTAGACCATCCCTATTTTAACCACCAACGGATTGTGCAGCCTTTGCAGAATTACCACGGAATTTGCGTAGAAGAGACGTTTGCAACTTATATGAGGGAATACTATCCTAATTTGAAAACTGTGGATGTGATGCCCCAGGCGGGAATAGAGGGAGAAAACAGCACAAGACCTTTTGAAGAGAGAAAAATACCCCTTGTATTTCTGGGCACTTACCGGGGACATGAAACGGTGATGGAAGAGATTTTGCAACAATCCGGGGTATTGAAACGGATTCTTCTCAGTATGGTCCAAAGGGGAAAGGCAAATCCTGATTTGACATTGGAGGAACTGCTTGGGCAGACGTTGGAGGAACTTTCCATTTCTCTGTCCAAAGGGGAATTTGCAAATATCCTTTCCAGTTGTAAATTGGCGGATACCTACCTGCGGGCGTATTTTCGGGAGGAAGCGGTGAAGGCGATTGTACAAGCCGGCATTCCGATTGAGGTATACGGAACTGGATGGGAACAACTGGATTGTCCGCACAGGGAACTGTTGCACTGTCATCCTCCGGTGGACTACCGGGAGTTTTTAGATGTGCTGGCAGATGCCAAGATGGTGTTAAATGTTCTTCCCTGGGCAAAGGCGGGATTTCATGACCGGATTGCTTGTACGATGCTGAACGGGGCGGTCAGCGTCAGTGATGAGAGCACTTATTTAAAACGGGAACTGAAAGATGGAAAAGAGATTGTACTCTATTCTCTGAAAGAACTGCACCGTTTGCCGGAGCGCATCCGTTACTATTTAGAGCGGGAACAGGAGGCGGCACAGATTGCGGCTGCGGGTTATGCCTATGCGAAAAAACGGCACACATGGGAAAACCGGGCAATGCAGGTGTTACAGATGATGGAGCGGGATATTGCAGACCAGTGCATAGCACCTGTGGAGGAACCGGGAATTTGGCAGACATGGCAGCAGGAATATGAAAAACGGGGATATCGTTTTTACATGCCCCATGACAATGAAGGACAGAAAAAATCTAAAAAAATATTGTTGATTACCCATCAGTTGTCCAGAAGTGGTGCACCTTATGCACTTTACACGATGGCACAGCAGTTGCGGAAGGAATACCAGATTGTAGTTTTGACAGTGGAACCGGGAGAACTGCTGGAGGATTATTTAAATGCGGGAATTCTCGTTGTAGAGGCGGGGAAGTATTGGAACCGCAAGTTTGTGTTTAAAGGGTTTGCAAAACAATTTGATGCGGTTGTGGCCAATACCGTGCTGAACTTCCCGGCGGTTATGTTACTGGACGGACTTTCCCTTCCGGTATTCTGGTGGATTCATGAGCATGAAAATTATTTTTCCTATGGAAGAGGGGAGGTTCCTGACCCCAAAGGGTTTCACGACAATGTGCATGTGTTGGCAGCAGGCAGGTATGTGCAGCAGGTCATCCAGCGCGAATTTGCTTATACTCCCCACATTCTTAACATTGGTGTGCCGGATGTGACAGAAGAGGAACGTGCTCCGATGCAAACAAAACGACAGGGCAACGATATGGAAGCAATAGAAATGCTGCATTTTCTTGTAGTAGGTCCCTATGGAAGAGAAAAGGGGCAGGATATTGTGGTGGATGCTTATATGCAACTGACAGAAGAAGAACGAAAGCGGATTTCCCTTACGTTTGTGGGAAGTACAGAGGAGAAAGACGATGCCGTATATAATCAGGTGAAGAAACTAGCGGAGCAAGAGGACACTATTTTTTTGAGGGAACCGATGTCGCGCCGGGAGTTATTTTCTTTGTATTGCCAGGCAGACGGGGTAGTGGTAGCTTCCCGTCAGGAAACGTTGTCTATGGTGGCAGTAGAAAATATGATGTTTTCCAAATGTGTGGTTGCCAGTTCCGGAGCAGGTATTTCATATTATATAGAAGATGGGGAAAATGGTTTTTGTTTTGCCAACGAAAATAGCAGAGCGCTGGCAGAGTGTTTGCATCAACTGCTTTGCGAAAATAACCTTTTTTTAGAGCAACTGGGTGAAAAGGCAAGGAAAGTGTACGAAGAGTATTTTTCTATGGAGGTATGGACAGAGGAATTGAAAAATAACATAAAAAAATACTTATAAAAGACGTTGACTTCTTCCCCGCTGGTATGTTATAGTAATCTAGCGATGGAAGAGGTCTTTTTTTTTGCGCGAACTTATGGGTAATTAGGAAAGTCCCCCTCCGGTGCATGGCACCTACGGCGGACGGAAAATGATTTTGCGCAGGAAGCACTATAACGGAAAATGGAGGTGGAAGTTGTGCGCGTTAAGATTACATTGGCATGTACAGAGTGTAAGCAGCGAAATTACAACATGACAAAGGACAAAAAGACACATCCAGATAGAATGGAAACAAAGAAGTATTGTCCTTTCTGTAAGAAGCATACTATGCACAAAGAGACAAAGTAATTGCAGGCAGATGGTTGATTCATGAACGGACTTGTCCCCGGAAGGTGGCGGTCAGTACCACATGAATGACATGTAGGAGGTATTTATATGGGTGAATCAAGTAAGAGCCAGAAGAAAAACTGGTTCAAATCTCTCAAAGCAGAGTTTAAAAAGATCATATGGCCGGGCAAAAAAGATTTAGCAAAGCAGACACTGGTAGTTCTGGTTTCTGCGGTTGTGATTGGAATTGTCATTGCACTTATTGACATGGGTATTCAGTATGGAATTCAGTTCCTGATGAACATTCAATTTTAATTTCAGTAAGGGACAGGTGATAGAAGATGGCAGAGGAAGCTAAATGGTATGTAGCTCATACCTATTCCGGTTATGAGAACAAAGTAAAAACCACGATTGAGAAAACAGTTGAAAACCAGAAGCTGCAGGATCAGATTCAGGAAGTCATGGTGCCAATGCAGACTGTGATGGAAGTGAAGAACGACAAGAAGCGGGAGGTACAGCGTAAGCTTTACCCCGGTTATGTACTGGTAAAAATGATTATGAATGACGATACATGGTATGTTGTTCGGAATACCAGAGGTGTTACCGGCTTCGTTGGTCCTGGCTCCAAACCGGTTCCTTTGACGGAAACGGAAATGCGCAATATGGGTATTCAGCAGAGCAGAAGGGTAAGTCTGGATGTGTCTGTTGGAGATTCGATTCGTGTCATATCCGGTCCTTGGGCGGATACGGAGTCTGTTGTCAAAACTGTCAACGAACAGAAAGAAAAGGTTACCATCGACGTTGATGTATTTGGCAGAGAGAGTTCCGTTGAGATTGATTTCTCAGATATTCAGAAGTTATAGGACGGAAGTAAGAGAGTCCCCCTTCGGTGCATAGCACCTACGGCGGACGGAATAGGAGAGTCCCCCTCCGGTGCATGGCACCTACGGCGGACGGAATAGGAGAGTCCCCCTCCGGTGCATAGCACCTACGGCGGACGGAATAGGAGAGTCCCCCTCCGGTGCATGGCACCTACGGCGGACGGAATAGGAGAGTCCCCC
>JAQXNR010000196.1 GCA_029098105.1 Lachnospiraceae bacterium | reverse complement strand
AAACTTTATCACATACACATGCGTCTGTTATGAATCGTAAATAGTCGTACACAACTGGAGCTGAAACAGGTTGTCCAGAATCTGATAAAGATGTAGCAATTCCGTTGCCGGATATTGTTATGGAAGAATTTGCTACCAGGTATTCCAGAACCTTTTCCAATGCCATTGGTGATGCGACTTTATTACGCATAATAATATCCTTCAAAACCACCGAGTCAAAGATATTGGAAAGAATAACCATTTTACTATTCTCGTCTTCCTCTTTGCATACAAGCGGAAATCCTCCCCAAGTTAAATATTCCTGCATGTATTCATCAAGTGTATGGTTGTGACCTTCACTTTTCTGGAATTCACAAAATTCCTGAAAATTAAATGGCATCACTCGAAAAGAAATAGTTCTTCCACTCAAGTGCGTTGCCAATTCACCAGACAATAATTTAGAATTAGAGCCAGTAATAAATATGCTTGTGTTGTGGGTAGAACGAAACGAATTAATAACCAATTCAAACTCATCTACATTCTGAATTTCATCAAAAAACAAATAATATTTCTGAGCGTCTTTAATCTGTGACTCAATATATTCATATAATGCATCTGCATTACTTATTTTTCTATATTTGTAATCTTCAAAATTAATATATACAATATAATCTTCTGCTATACCATTTTCTTTCATCTCATCAATAATTTGACGCATAATAGTAGATTTCCCACAACGACGTATTCCGGTTATGACTTTCACCATTTCAGATTCATAAAAAGGTCTGATTCGTTTTAAATAAATCTCACGTTGTATCATTCCAACACCTTCTTTCATAACAATTATAGCATGTATTCCAAAATGTTTCAATGAAATTAAAAATATTTAATTCTATTGCAATTTTCTATTATACTGTTAAAAATATTTAATTCTATAAAATTTTTTTTAACTCCATTAATATTATTTAATTTTGCCTTTATATTATACTTATTGGACAACAGTTCTATTTTAAAAAGCGGGGAATCATCCCCGCTCTTGGCTAAATAATAATACAAACCATTCCACCATTGCTGTCATTAATAATTTTCTCCATCGTATCCTGCAATTTCATCTGGCTGTCTTCGTTCATCTTTGAAGCCTTTGAATTCAAACCTTCTTCCACCAACTGCTGAATAGTTTTTCCAAATATATTGACATTCCATATATTTTGCGGGTCTACCGCACAATCTTGTTTCATGTAATCAATCAATTCCTGAGCCTGCTGCTCTGTGCCGATGACCGGGGCGATTTCCGTTGTGATGTTCGCCTTAATCATGTGGATAGAGGGCGCTTCCGCTTTAATCTTAATACCATATTTACTACCGTGCTTAATCAATTCCGGCGGTGCCACGGTAATGGTGTCCTGCTCCGGTGTAACGACACCGTAACCTTTCTGATTTACCATAGAAAGCGCATTGGCTACCTGCTCATACTCTTTCTTTTTTGCCGCCATTTCTTTCAGCACCTGCATAAAGTGGTACTCGTTAGCAATGGGAGTATCAATCATCTGGCTAATCATTTCATAATAGTATTTGTCATTGAATTTCATCTGCAAATGAACCACACCACTTGCCAAATCAATGGAATCAATTTTAATCTGTTCAATCGCTTCCATGTTGGGGAAAGTCAGGGAATATAAATCCTTCATCGTATTGACGGCACTGAGGATTTCCTTGCCGGCAGCGATTACACTTTCCTTCAGCCAGTGGGTACGGGAAAGAATCTCCACCCATTTGGGCATCTGGAACGAAATCGTGTCAATCGGGAATTCCAGTACAATCGCTTCCAGAATGCTCTTAATGTCTTCCTTTCGCAATTGCTCACAGTTTACGGGAATCACCGTCACGCCATAATCCCGGCTCATTTGTTCTGCCAGTTCCACTGTGTCTGCGCTCTTGGGTGCTGTCGTGTTCAGCAATACCACAAATGGTTTATTGAGGGACTTTAATTCTCCTATGGTCTTTTGCTCCGGAGAAAGGTAAGCGGCCCGGGGTAATTCTCCAAAACTGCCATCCGTCGTCACCACAATACCGATGGTGGAGTGATCTGTAATAACCTTTTTCGTACCGATTTCCGCCGCCTTGGTAAAGGGAATTTCATAGTCAAACCAGGGCGTATGTACCAGGCGTTCTTTGTCCTCCTCCATATGTCCGGTGGCGCCATCTACCATGTATCCGACACAGTCAATCATCCGCACCTTCATGGAAATATCATCCGACAGTGTGATTTGTACGGCTTCTTTTGGAATAAATTTGGGCTCCGTTGTCATGATGGTACGCCCAGCTGAACTTTGAGGCAGTTCATCCCGCGCCTGTTCCCGACTTCCTGCGTCCTGGATGTTGGGCAATACAAGCAAATCCATAAAACGCTTAATAAATGTGGATTTTCCGGTACGAACTGGTCCTACTACTCCGATGTAAATTTCTCCGCCGGTGCGTGCTTCGATATCTTTGTATACATTGAAATTGTCCATAAAAATTCCTCCTTGCTTACTATTTCATAGTATGCAAAGGAGGTTTCTTTTATGACCTGGTTCTGTCATCCCATGCGCCATCCAATATTATATTTATTTTTACAGATGCCACGGTTGATTTTACCCCAACCCAGTCCAAATCCATCTACGCAGAGCAACACATAACCATCCGGTCCCTCAAGAGAAATCGTCTCTCCCTTTAAGAAACGAACAATCCGCTCGTCCTCTGCCGGCAGGGAAATAGCATAGCCGCAATTGCCTCCCAGAGAGACGGCATAGGGTTGACTCGGTTCAAACCGCTTCTTTTTGTTCTCTCCAAGAAAAATGCCGGAGCGCAAAATGCGAAGTCCCCGCACATCTGCCATATCCTTTGGTGGGTAATACAGACGCCCTTCGTGTTCCTCCAGACGGTTCGTATCCAAACGGGTTCCCGCTTTTTGAAAGAAGGCTTCTGCCTCCGGGGTAAGACGGGCTCCCTTGTAAGGGTAACTGCCATAGTTTGGGAGCAAATCCCGTTGTTGTTCTTCGTTCAGTTCCAAGCCTTCCTGCGCCACCTCTTCTGCCGTCTTTTTGCGCAGTAACGCAAGAAAATGTCCTTCTCCCTGAATCCGATGGGGCCACAGACGTCGGCAATATTCTATATTGGAAACGGGGCGGCTCGCCCACTCTCCATGTCCGGTGTCAAATCCGTCAAACATGGGTAATTCCACCAGTTCCATATAAGGACACTGGGAAAGCAGATGAACAATCGCTTCCTCATCCTCCTCCGGGGAAAACGTACAGGTGGAATACAGCATCATTCCTCCGGGTTTTAACAATTTGGCACCAGTTACTATAATGCGGCGCTGAATCTCTGCATAGTAGGCGGTTCCGGTCTTTTCCCAATTGCTTATAATGGACGGTTCTTTGCGGAACATTCCCTCACCGGAGCAGGGGGCATCAATTAATATTTTGTCAAAATAACAACTGCACCGACTCAACAGTTTTTCCGGAGGTTCACTCAAAACAACTGAATTGTCGATTCCAAACAATTCTATATTCTTCAGAAGCGCCCTTGCCCGGGACTGGCTCACATCGTTGGCATAGAGAATTCCCGTTTTCTTTAATTTGGCTCCTAGTTCCGTCGTCTTTCCGCCGGGCGCCGCACACATGTCCAGTACCCGGTCCCCTTCTTCAATCGGAAGCATAGCAGCGGGACTCATAGCAGAGGGCTCCTGCAAATAGTAAAGCCCTGCAAAATAATAGGGATGCTTTGCCGGCTGGTATTGACTGTCATAGTAAAAACCATTCTTCGTCCAAGGAACCGGACGTAACGGAAAGGGAGAAATCTTTAAGAATTCCTCTACTGAAATCTTTAGTGTGTTGACCCGTAGTCCCTGATATTTTGGCTGGTCATAACAGGCAAAATAGGCATCTGCCTCCTCTTTCAACTGTTCTCTGATTCTGGCTGTAAATTGCTCCGGTAACTTCATCCTGTCTCCAATCTGCAAACTCCAGAACGGGAAACTTCCCTGCATTCTGGAGTTTCTATATCCTAATTATAAATCATACTCTGTGCCCGGTAGCCCTGGGCAATAATATCCAACTGTTTGCTGAAATGTGCCAGCGACTCCAAATCCTCAGTACTGTAAAT
>JAQXNR010000195.1 GCA_029098105.1 Lachnospiraceae bacterium | reverse complement strand
AATACAAAAAATACAAAGACAGTAATTTATCCATGAAATCAACATAAAATTCACCCGCAATGTAGCACAACAGTGGAGAATATCCTTTCTCTGTCATATAGCCAATCACACCATCTCCCCAAATGTTACCTGTCATACCATTATAAAACACAAAACTTAAAACGGTTGAAATCACAACTGTAACCGTTGTGACAAGAACACTCAATGAAGTTGTCAAAAAAATGGAATCAAAAAACCTACGTCTGGCAAAAATACCGACTAAAACACCAATGGAAATACTGGTAATAGAATATATATATGCTACAGGTTCCTGCATACCATATAATATATTGTTTGTGGCACCTACAATCGCTCCAGAGACCGGTCCTAATACATATGCCGTCAACACCGTACCAACGGAATCCAGCCATAGCGGCAACTGACAACTCACGGAAAAAATCTTTCCTAAATAATCAATCAATATGCAAAAAATCACAAATACCGCAGTAGATACTTTCTTCTTCATCTAAATCCTCCCCAAAACATATATAAAAAAGCCATCAGAACAGGTTCCCCCATCTGATAGCCCCCATTGCCTATACATAATTATACTTAAAATTTGTCAAAAACGCTTACCTGAAACAATTTTCAATTCACACTATAATACTATATAACCTAATACCATAACAGGGAACACTTTTCAATATAACTTCAACATATTATGCCAAAAATAACTTTCATACCATTTAAAAAAATTAGAAAAATACCCTTCCCACAGTTCTTCCCTTCTCCAATACCGTCTCTACAGTAATTGTTTCACGATTCACATCCCCAGGATGCTCAATGCACTCTATCAATTTTTCAGCCGCAACACGCCCTATTTCGGCAATATTCTGTCGAACTGTAGTAAGTTTGGGCTGATATTGAGACAAAATAGTAATCCCATCATATCCCGCAATCGAAATATCCTCGGGAATTTCCAGTCCTCTTGCCCTTAATATGTTAATACCTCCAATAGCGGCAAAATCATCTGAATAAAGGATACAAGATGGGGGATTGGGCAGACGCAAAAGTTGTTCTGTCTGGTAAGCCGCCTTTTTCATATTCCGATACTCAGAGCGACGGATGTATTCATCTGGAATCTCCACTCCCAGTTCTGCACAAGTCCCACGAAAGTTTCTCAGTCGGATTGCTGTTACCATATTATCGTCTCCAATAATATAAGCCATTCTTTTATGTCCCATTTCAACCAAATAACGAACCAGTTCCTTCATTCCCTGCTCGTTATCGGATTTGACCGTCACAACATGTTCCATTTCCTCATCAATGGTAACAATCGGAATTGCACTATTAATCAATTCTTTTACTTCTGGATTGTCATAATCAATACATGCAATTACAATTCCGTCATATTTTCTATATTCTGCCTGCTCTAAATAGGGCTTCCTGTTTTCTGCTTTCACACTACAATTCAAAAAAGAAATATCATACCCCTTATTCTCGCAGGTTCTCTTAAAAGAATCCAATATGCCGGCAAAATAGTCATGGGTCAATCCACTATTAGCAGCATCTGCAAACAACACTCCCTATATAGTCAAGTCTCCTATATATTTTATAATACCATATCTACACCACTTTTACTAGAATTTTATAGAATCGTTTTTATCCCCTATTGTAGTGTTACAATTGATGTGCGTACTGTAAATAATTTTCCTATTGATTTTCCTTCCGTTTCATAGTATGATTAGTTATACTAATCATACATACGGAGGTGATTTCATGAAAGTTCCAGACGGTAAATATGCCTGGATGGTAAAAATTGGAGAAAAAGGGCAATTTGTAATTCCCAAAGAAGCACGTGAACTGTTTGACCTGCAACCAGGTAACGAAATACTGGTGCTGGGCGATGCAAAGCGAGGAATTGCAATCCTGCCAAAAGCAATGCAAAAAGAACTTATTACAAACATTTTTTCCGAAATGGAACATAGTGAACAGGAGGAGTCTCATGAGTAAAATTGTTTTTTTTTGTATTCCCGCCCACGGACATACGAATCCTACCCTGGGCGTAGTAAGAGAGTTGGTCAGCAGAGGTCATCAGGTATGGTATTATTCTTATAACATGATGCGCGAGAAGATTGAGTCGACTGGAGCAACCTTTGTTTCCTGCGATGATTACGATATGGAACAGAAACTAACACCAAAAGATGCCACCCGGATTGGAAAGGATGTGGCATTTTCAACTAAAATTATAGTTGATACAACGCTGGCTCTGGACGACACCGTTTGTGACGCTATGGAAAAACTGAAACCAGATTGCATTGTAGCGGACTCTATGGCAATCTGGGGAAAAGCAGTTGCTATGAAATTAAATATTCCGTTTGTATCCTCTACAACAACTTTTGCGTTTAATCAAGAATCTGCCAAGATTATGAAGCAAGGTCTCGGCGATTTGTTCAAAATGATATTTTCCATGCCTAAAATAGGAAAGGATATCAAACGTCTGCAAGACAAGGGATATCCCATAAATAATATTTTGGATATTATTCAGAATGATGATAACACACATACCGTAGTTTATACTTCGCCGGAGTTCCAACCCTGCTCCGACACGTTTTCTGATAAATATGCATTTGTCGGTCCATCTATTCGGCCTGCCGAAGGTGAGATTACAAAAACAAAAGATAAACTGGTCTATATTTCTATGGGTACAGTCAACAATGATATGCTGCCACTATACAAAAACGCAATTGCTGCGTTTGCTCAAACTGACTATCAGGTAATCTTATCCGTAGGTAATCTGGTTCCTTTAGAAAAATTTGGCGATTTACCGGAAAATATATCTGTCTACTCCAGCGTAGACCAAATTGCAGTATTGCAAAAAGCAGATGTTTTCCTATCCCATTGCGGAATGAATAGTGTCAACGAAAGTTTGTATTTTGGTGTTCCACTTATTATGTTGCCTCAGACTTCAGAACAGGGCGGCGTTGCTGAACGCGTATCCCAGCTTGGCGCCGGAATAAAACTGAAAAAAATGGATGCCACCTCTCTTCTCCATGCAGTAAACAACGTATTCGCCACCCCGTCCTATAAAGAACAAGCCACCGTTATCTCTGAAGGTTTTAAACGTTGTCCGGGTGCAAAAGGTGCTGCAGATAAAATTCTCAGCGTCTGCGATTCTCCTTCATAAACCATAATAAAAGTTGACATTTTACAGTACTATTATTAAAATATAGCACTGTACGAAGAAAAGTAATATTTTGAGGAAATATTTTAAGGAGAAACAGTATGCAGAGTGAGAATACAAAAAAAATCCAGGAAAATAAGATGGGAATCATGCCAGTCAACAAATTGGTATTCAATATGTCGCTGCCTATGATGATTTCTATGCTGGTGCAGGCCTGCTACAATATCGTGGACAGTGTTTTTGTGGCAAAACTATCAGAGGATGCTTTGACCGCAGTTTCCCTTGCCTTTCCGCTTCAGACGCTTGTGATTGCAGTGGGAGCAGGCACCGGCGTAGGTGTCAATGCGCTTTTATCAAAATCTCTCGGAGAAAAAAATTATAAAATGGTCAATGATTCGGCAGCAAACGGAGGATTCCTTTATGTGCTCAGTTATTTGCTGTTTCTGGTGCTCGGATTTACGGCGGTCAGACCTTTCTACGCCAGTCAGTTGAAAGGCAGTTCTCCGGTTATTTTGGAAATAGGTGTACAATACCTGAGCATTGTTATGATTTTTTCCTTTGGAATCTTTTTGCAGTTTTTCTTTGAAAGACTTCTGACATCCACAGGAAAAACTGTTTTCAGCATGATTTCACAACTTACTGGTGCGCTCATTAATATTATTCTGGATCCAATTCTAATCTTCGGATTGTTCGGACTACCAAAACTGGGTGTCGCAGGAGCTGCCATTGCGACAGTCATTGGACAGTGTGCTGCCGGGGTCGTTGCCCTTGTCTGCCATCTGAAATTTAATCACGAAGTAAAGGTTTCATGGAAGGGATTTCGCCCAAATGCTACCATTATCGGCATCATTTATATGGTAGGTGTACCTTCCATCATTATGCAATACATCGGCTCCATTATGACCTACTGCATGAATAAAATCCTGATTAACTTTTCGTCCACCGCTGCCGCAGTGTTCGGTGTTTACTTTAAGTTGCAAAGTTTTTTCTTCATGCCAGTCTTCGGACTGAATAACGGTATTACACCAATCATTGCCTATAATTATGGCGCGCAACAGAGAAAGCGCATGGTTAAAACAATTAAGTTCAGTATGGGGGTCGCTTTCATACTGATGCTAATCGGATTTGCCGCCTTTGAACTGATTCCTCAGTCCCTGCTTGCTATGTTCGACGCATCAGAGGACATGCTGGCAATCGGTTGTCAGGCACTCCGAATTATTGCATTACATTTTCTAATCGCCTGGTTCTGCATCATTGCGGGAACCGTTTTTCAGGCTTTGGGAAAGGCTGTCTATAGTATGATTGTTTCTATTATGAGGCAACTCGTAGTACTTGTTCCGGCAGCCTATATCCTGGCAAAATTCGGCGGGCTAGAAGCAGTATGGTGGGCTTTCCCGATTGCTGAACTGATGTCTTTTGTGGTATCGACCATCTGTCTTGTCAATATTTACCGCAAGATTATCAAACCTCTTCCAGAGGGAAATGCATAATAGGTAAGTAGCACAGTTCTATCCGACACCATCTTTTTTCGTATATTCCGAACAATCAACTTTTCGTGAACTCCTTTATTGCGTTCAGTTTTTGCTTGTCCGAAGTGATCATAAGCAGTATATCTCCCTCTTTTTGTCAAATTCTCGTATGCTTTTGCAACCTTGTGTTCTTGTTTCATTTGTTTTTACCTTCCTTTTTATATAGACAACAAAAAAGCAGCTGACTTTTCTTTCAAAAAAATCAACTGCTCTTACGCTGTTATACTCAATTATATCTAATAAAAACTATCAACAAAATCTTTTGCTTCTTTCAATCCCCAACCAGTTTGTTCACGAACATATTTTATAGCCTTTACTTTCTCTGCCGATGTGTACTTACTTTTTACATCATCTTCAAGGCTATAAGAATTAGACACATTGGATGTATTTACAACTTGTGTAGGCGTATCTTCTGGTTTTGATACTTCCCCACCTGACAAAAGCTGCACCTTTTTCTGATTAAACTCATCCTCAGAAATAATTCCTTCGTCATACAAACTCTTATATTCTCTTAATAACTTAGGAATATCTGTCTCCTTTATTGAAGGAGAATTTGTTTTCTGTACATTACTCTGACTATTGCTTGTATCAGAAACATTCATTGTCTTTTTTCGCTTTTCAATTTCGTTATTAACCGTTAACATCATCTTGAATCTTTCAACATCCTGAAAAGTCACATTATAGGTTTTGCCCTCAGACATAATAGTTACACCATCAGTATATGTAGTCATTGACGTTAATTTTGTTAATGGTATTTCAAAACTCAATTTAACTGAATTACATATAAATCTTTGATTTGTAACAAAAAGTTTGACACTATATACTTTTGCATTTCATTTTGCAACTGTTCATAAGTCATTTTAGATAAATCATTATTAAAGGTGTTCATCTTTGCAGTTGCAACTTGTTGAGCTTTTTTGGCTTCTGCTTCTGCTTTTTTTATTACTTTTGGAGAAGAATTATATTTATTTAAGAATTCTGATTTTGATGTTGCAGCAAGCCCCATGACACTAAAAAAACCTTTTCCATATCCAGCCAACTTTACGCAATCATAACATACATAACCATCCATCAATCTTTGACCTGTATCGCCTAATAACATACTAAATCTAACGCTTTTCCCACAAGCACAACATACATCTTTCATTACAAAATCCTCCTCACAATATATGATCGTGCTTATTATACCTTATTTTCTTTTTTTGAACACTATGTTTTTTAGATATTCCTCATATTTCTCATATATTCCCATAATAATTGTTCCTATAACTCCACATATCACAACTACTACAAACACTCGGATATATCCTGGGTAATGACTTAACCAATACTCATGCATGTGGTTAAAAGTATATTCAAATGCTTCTGTCAAAACTTCCTTCATAAAATCCCTCTTTCCTAAACAGTGCAAAGGCAGCCAATTCTTATAATCGACTGCCCCACATCAACATAATTACTCATCTTCTTCATCAAGATTCTCTAATGGTTCAAGTTCATCCTCATCTTCTTCGCCACCTTCACCGTATAATGCATCATCGTTTTGGTATGCTTTATGAATATTCTTGCGGCTCGAAATCGCGAATCCGGAAATTTGGAAATCGGAGTTCCGGTACTCGGAAATCGTTTTTTTGTGCTTAATTGCAGTTCCATTTCTATAGGAATATTTGTCAAGGCCTTGCCGCATCAGCGGTGCGTAGCAGCCTTTACGAATATTCCTGTAGAAATTATGATTGAGTATGCACAAAAGAGAATCTATCTTCCACATGAAGACGGACAATCTTTTTTCTAAATTCGGTTGTGTAAGTTTG
>JAQXNR010000194.1 GCA_029098105.1 Lachnospiraceae bacterium | reverse complement strand
GCCAATTCAAGCATTAATGGTGTTAGTTGAATCACCTATCAAAGATTTTTTTTCACGACATTCATTATTACTATGTGTTGCAGTTGGGATAATTCAGGGATTGTTTGAAGAAGGTGGATACTACCTTGTATTTAGAACTATACTTAAAAAAGAAAAATCTAACAACCCCCTGTTTGCAATGTAAGCGATAACTTCCAGTTTTTTGCGTTGAGTAGATAGTGTTAATTTTAAGTTAAATAAAATATGAAGAGGTAGATTTTTGAGTAAATTACCAGCGGATAAAGAAAAGAACATATATAAAGAAATAATAGAATTCCTGCTGATAGCATTTCTAATACCTGCATTATGTATGTGGGTACGTGAAAATAACAGTAATTCAATAGTAGATTTGATAGTATATGGAATAGAAGCTGCATCACCGGCTTTGGCAGCGGTCATTGTGGTGATACTTAAAAGTAGAAAGAGTCTTGGAAAATATTTATATGAAAAGTATTTATTGAACTTTAGTTTGCGAAAATGTATATTAGGAATATTTATTCCTTTTTTTATTCTTTCTTTAGCGAAATTAATATCTATATGGATGGGGGACAACTATTTATACCCTGTTGTGCCAAATATACGAAAAATAGTAATTATTTTATGGGCTCTAATTGCAGAAGAACTTGGGTGGAGAGGTTTCTTACAGGACAAATTGGAAAGGTTACTTCCTGATTTTTTTATCCCACTCCTAACAGGATTTATGCGTTGCTGGACCGGATTTTTTATGACTACAATGATAACAGCAAAAGGAAGTTTTCTTCCGGTGTCCATTCTGGCTATCTTGTCGTCCACATTGTTGGGAATTCTGTATTTGCCTGCCATGAATCAAGGGATTTTCCAAATGGTGGGAGCCATGAAAAATAATTTTGAAGTGTCACTGGTATTCCTGGTTTTGGTTGCATGTTTGGAGATATTTGTGAATTTTATCATTAGCATTTGTCTGTCATTACCAATCAAAAAAATATCAGCATATTCCTTAATTAAGGAGTAACAGGTCATCAGGTAAACAAAAGGCGATTTGCCAGAAATGGCAGATCGTCTCTTTTCTTGGGTAGAAATGAAGCGGTTAAATTGGCGGAATTTGGTTATATTGCATAAATCTATGTTTGCAAATTTGGATGAGGTTACGCGATTAACCTTTGAAATGATGCGCCCCAGTGATTACAATATAAATAACAGATAATTGTTAATACATATTGTATGGACACAACAAAAAAGAAAGAAGAGGAATGAAAAAATGAGAATTGAAACTACAAGACTGATTATCACGGAATTTACTATGGACATGGCAGAGGCCGTTCATTTGAACTCGCTGGACGAGGACAACCGTCGATTTGTCCCAGATGAAGTGTTTGAAACGGTGGACGCTGCAGCAAAAACTGTGGGATTTCTGATGGGCGTATACGAGAACGGGAATGGCCCGCTGGTTTATCCTGTCACCCTGAAAGATGGTACATACATCGGCTATGTGCAGGCTGTTCCATTTGACGATGGCACATGGGAAGTGGGTTATCACATCGGTGCCAATTACACCAAGCAGGGTTACGCGAGTGAAGCTGTCACTGCTTTCCTTCCTGTGATTATGAAACAAATTGGTATTACGGAAATGACTGGCATCTGCCTGGCAGACAACAAAGCATCTGTTAAGGTTATGGAGAATTGCGGATTTATCAAGCTGTATCAGGGCAGTGGCAATTATCAGGGCCAGGAGCGGGAAATCTGTAAATACGTATATTACCTGTCTCCCAAGGATATTGTGGTGAAGTTTTTTGAGGACGGCTATACCAACCATAACTATGACTACGTCATGACTTGTATGGCAGAGGATTACATCGACCACAGCCCGGCGTCCGCCAGAAGCAATGCAGATGCTGTTGGTATTTTGAAAATTGTTGCCGAACAGTTCTCTGATCTGACATTAAAGGTGCTGGATGTTTTTGCGGAGGGTGGCATGGTTGCTACTCGCATTCTCTATGATGGTATTCATGCCGGAACCTGCATGGGTATTCCGGCAACCGGAAAGCATATCACATTTGAAGCTCTGGAAAACTTCAAGGTGGAAAACGGTAAGATCACAGAGTCCTGGGGCTATTGGCCGGACAAAGAAATTGAGGAAAAACTGAAAGCGGAATAAGAAATTAGAGTTGACCGAGCTCTTTAGAGCGAGGGGTGCTTCTTGTCCGTAGGACAAGAAGATGAGGGTACATAAAGACAAATTTGAATTTGTGGAGATGTCCAATAATTGAATTAATGATTTTACAGCTAAGAAGGGGGGGCTAAAAAATTGCAACTTAGATACATACCTTATATCGCACTTCAATGTTCATGGGGGATGATACAAACACTTGTCGGATTTCTCTTTTTT
>JAQXNR010000193.1 GCA_029098105.1 Lachnospiraceae bacterium | reverse complement strand
CATATATGCTCTGGTAATAGCGGAACATATTCTCGTAACGCTCGTCTCCTGTTCCCAAAATGACAAACTGGGTATCCGGCGTACAAATCTGGTTCATAACACAATTCACCAAATCCAGTCCCTTCTGGTCTGTGAGACGGGAAATAATACCAATCATCATCCGGTTCTCATCTACCGGCAATCCCAATTCCTCCTGAAGTTTACGCTTATTCACCTTCTTCAGAGTGCGGAAATTGCTGACATCATAATTCTGGTATATCTTCGCATCCGTTGCGGGATTATAAATGTCATAATCAATTCCATTGACAATACCCCACAGACGCTCATGGCGCATCCGCAGTAAATCATCCAGCCCCTCTCCATAATATGGAGTCTGAATCTCTCCCGCATAAGTATTGCTCACGGTTGTAATATAATCGGAATACACCAGACCACCCCGCAACATACTGCAGTCCTGATGTTCCTTCAGTACTTTGGTATTCTGGTCCGGCCGCACCAGACGTCCCGGTGTGAAACACTCATCCGGAAGACTGGTAACACCCTGAATATGTGGAATGTTCCAAACACCCTGGAATTGTAAATTATGTATCGTCATAACTGTACGGATTCCCCAATAAAAACCGTTCCCCTGAAAAATCGTATTCAGGTAAACCGGAACCAGTGATGCCTGCCAGTCATGACAGTGAATAATATCCGGTTTAAAATCCACCACAGGCAAAATGGAAAGCGCTGCCTTGGAAAAGAATGCAAAGCGCTCAATATCCTGAAACAAATCATAATAAGGAACAGAGCCGCCAAAATATTGCTCATTGTCAATAAAATAATAATAAATACCATCAATCTGAAGCGTCTTAACCCCTACATAAAGATTCTGTCCATGCTGATCCATATAGAAATACGCCGTAGTTATCATCTTCTCCCGGTATTCCCAGGGAATGCAATGGTAATTGGGAATGACAACCCGAATATCATAATATCGCTTATCAAAAATCTTAGGCAGAGTTCCTACTACATCCGCCAGACCACCTGTCTTTATAAATGGTACACACTCTGATGCTACAAACAGTATCTTCTTCATATGCTACCTCCTCATACCAATGTATCCAATACATAGGATAAGTATAACATAAAACGCCCCTCTTTTGAACAACTTTTTTGTAAATATTTCCTAACAAAGTAAATCATTTTCAACAAAAAAATGCAAAAGTCAACAAATCACCATATATATTCCCGCAATAGAACATACGTCATGTGGGCAATGAAATTACCATTTGTCGGCCGGTTCTGCTCTGTAATCTCTGTGTAGCCCCATACTTCTTTTAAATATTCCACATTGCCACTGGTCCAAATCTGAGCTACTGCAGTTCTCATTGCCCGCTCTACATTTTGAAAGGGAATCCCTTCCTCCTCTGCCAGACGCTTATACAGCGCCACAATCCGTAAAGATTCTCCTTTGGGAAGAGACAACTTAATGCACAATCCTCTGAAAATATACCGATATCCCCGGTAATCTGCCCGAGCTCCCATCAAACTCAACTCATACGAGACAATCGTTTCCAGTTTGGGCGGTTTCACCTGTCCATCTTCCTCCCACAAGCGTTTCTCATCCTGCATCGGGTTGTCCCGCATCAGAGAAAGACGGTAACTTTTCGCCTCCCGTTTCTTCATGTGATAGGCAAAGCCAGCCTTGAACTGCTTTGCCAAAACCCGGTCCTGTACCGGAAAGGCATGACACTGTATCACAAAGCGGCTGTTTCCCATAGCACTCAAGGCTTCCGGCAAAAAACTGTAGCACATCATAAAGTCCGGCATTCGGTCTCCCATGCACTCTTCCAGCATTTCCAACAGGGTATACCCATCTATTTTAGGCATCAATACCTCTGTAATCACCACTTCCGGCTTCCATTTCTTAATTTTTTGGTAAGCCTCCTCCCCATTCTTTGCAATTCCCACCAGCCAGACTTCCGGAATCCTCTGCAATACCCGATGGCACTGCCGCATCATCACAGCATCGTTGACTGCCACAAAAACCCGTATTCTTTTGCTCTCCATTTTTCCCTTCTCCTTTTTATGTATTTACAAACCCATTATAGGAAAATCATTTTTTCTTTTCAATCGTATTTCTTTTTTTCTCTTTTTTCACTACAGGCTTTTGTGCAAAAAAAATATCCCGGCTTCTCCTGTTCCATTTTATATGG
>JAQXNR010000192.1 GCA_029098105.1 Lachnospiraceae bacterium | reverse complement strand
ACAGACAACATCCACGCGGGGAGTCATAACATCCTTTGCTTTGGAATCACCGAAGTCAAATACGTTGTTAATCATTTCCTTTTCTTCTTTTTCAATGACACCGTCCTCGTGACTCTCATCCACAAGAAGACGCAATTCTTTTTCTGACATCACCTGTTTGGCAGAAGGGTCTACGCGAAGAAGAAATAAAATTCCGTTGCAGATTAAATTCAAAATCCAAATAACAGGGGTGAGAACATAGGAAAGAAATAAAATAATCGGGGAGTAAATCAGTGACATCCGTTCTGCCTGAATTGTTGCAATGGATTTGGGCGTAATTTCACCTAAAATCAGTATAATTAAAGTAAGACACCCGGCAGCAATTCCCGTTGCATAACCGCCAATCCGGCTGGCGAGAATAGTAGTCAGTGAAGAAGCTGAAATATTTACAATGTTATTGCCGATTAAGATTGTACTTAATAACTTGCTGGGATTGTTAATGAGTTTCAGAACCCAGACAGCGCGTCGTTTGCCATCTTGTGCCAGAGTAATCATTCTGGTACGGCTAACCATGGTCAGCGCAGTCTCTGCAGAAGAAAAAAAGGCCGAAAGACCGATTAAAACAATAATCATCAGTAGCAAGGGTATGGAACTACTATCCAAAAACATCATCTCCTAAATTTTAAATAAATTGATTGTTATGTATATATGGCATTATTTTACTAAAATGGTATAAAAAAGTCAAGAGAAATCTAGGGTTTGGCTTGTATTGCCCGGCAAAAAGGAGTAAAATAATAGAGGATAGATATAGTTGATTACAGATTTTTTGTGAGATGGGAGGAGATAGTGGAATGCGTAAAAAATCACATATTTCTTTAGCTTTGCAGATTATGGATGGTCTGGGAGATACAAGTGGTCTACGGCATAAATACGTTTTTTGTATTGGCAGTATTTTACCGGATTGTCTGCCCTCATTTCTTACTACGCCCCACAGAATGGAGTGTACTTATGAACTGGTTCAGAAAAAGATTCATTCTTTTATTGACAAGTACGATGCTATGAGTGGTTGCAACTACCGGCGCACATTGCAGTTGGGGCAGATTGCTCATTACATTGCAGATTACTTTACTTTTCCACATAACGAACATTATGAAGGAAGCATGATGGATCATTGTCATTATGAGAAAGATCTGAAACAGGAATTGAAGCGCTATATTAAAAGTGGAGATGCGCTGGAGCAGGGCGTAGATTTGTGTATTTTTGACAGCCGCGAGGAATTAAGGGAATATATTGAGCAAATGCATAGGGAATATATGAAGGAACGTTCGGACATTTACAATGATGTTCGTTATATTGTAAGGGTGTCTCTTGTAGTGGTTGCTTCTATTTTGCAGATGAGCCGGGCAAAGCAGGGACAACTGGTGTATGCCTAGTTGAGATACCGGGAATGAACGTAATTAGTACAAATAAAACAAGCTGGAGCCATTCTGCTTCAGCTTGTTTTTGTATATTGCAGGAAAATTCAAAAGTGGGTATACTACGCGTTTAATCTTCCTCAACCGGCAGATTCATAACCTGTCGTTTTCTTGCCATTTCGTCACTGGCAAGGTATTCGTCGTAAGTGGTAACTTTGTCAATGAGTCCTTGTGGAGTCAGTTCCATAATTCGGTTTGCTGTGGTTTGCACAAACTGGTGATCCTGACAGGTAAATAAGGTAACTCCGGAAAACTTAATCAGACCATTGTTCAGCGCGGTAATGGATTCCATGTCCAGATGATTGGTGGGTTGGTCGAAAATCAATACATTTGCACCACTGATCATCATTTTGCTAATCATACACCGGACTTTTTCTCCACCGGAAAGAACTTTTACCTTTTTGACGCCGTCTTCTCCGGCAAAAAGCATACGTCCCAGGAACCCACGGACGTAGGTGGCATCCTTCTCTTCAGAAAACTGGGTAAGCCAGTCCACAATGGTGTCATCACAGTCAAAGTCTTTGGTATTGTCCACCGGGAAATAAGCCTGAGTTGTGGTTACCCCCCACTTATACGTACCGCTGTCCGGTTCCAGTTCTCCGGTCAGTATTTTGAACAGGGTAGTGGTGGCAATGGTGTTGGGACCGACAAAGGCAATTTTGTCTTCTCGGCCTACGGTAAAGGAAATATCATCCAGTATTTTTTCACCGTCAATGGTTTTCGTTAAGTGCTCTACAGTAAGCACTTCATTTCCAATTTCCCGTTTGGGACGGAAATCAATATAAGGGTATCGGCGGCTGCTGGGACGCATATCATCCAGTTGGATTTTTTCCAGTGCCCGTTTTCTGGAAGTCGCCTGTTTGGATTTGGAGGCATTGGCAGAGAAACGCTGGATGAATTCCTGTAGTTCTTTGATTTTTTCCTCTTTTTTCTTATTTGCCTCTTTCATTTGCTTAATCATTAACTGACTGGATTCGTACCAGAAATCATAATTCCCGGCATAGAGCTGGATTTTTCCGTAATCAATATCTGCAATCATAGTGCAGACTTTATTCAGAAAATAACGGTCATGAGAGACTACAATAACGGTATTGTCAAAATTGATTAAAAATTCTTCCAGCCATGCGATGGCATCTAAATCCAAATGGTTGGTAGGCTCATCCAGAAGAAGAATGTCCGGGTTGCCAAAAAGTGCCTGCGCCAGCAGTACCTTTACTTTCATATTACCATCCAAATCTGCCATGGGGGTGTAGTGGAATTCGGTAGGGATGCCAAGACCATTCAGCAGGGTAGCAGCATCGGATTCTGCCTCCCAGCCATTCATGGTAGCGAATTCTCCCTCCAGTTCACTCGCCTTAATACCATCCTCCTCGGTAAAATCTTCCTTGGCATAGATGGCTTCTTTTTCTTTCATAATCTCGTAAAGCCGTTTGTTGCCCATGATTACCGTATCCAGTACAATATATTCGTCATATTTGAAATGGTCCTGCTCCAATACGGACAAGCGTTCCCCGGGGTCCATAACAATATCTCCATTCGTAGGTTCCAATTGTCCGGAAAGAATCTTTAAAAAGGTAGATTTTCCGGCGCCATTGGCACCAATCAGACCATAACAGTTTCCAGCCGTAAATTTGATGTTTACGTCCTCGAACAGAGCTTTTTTGCCCAGTCTCAAGGTTACATTATTCGCACTAATCATAGCAAAACCTCTTTCTTAAAGTAATTAAAATAAACCATTTTATTTTAACGTATAAAATGGTTGTTTGACAAGGGGTTTTAAGAAAATAGTCCAGAAATATGAAAACTGCCTGATTTTTACCAGGCAGTTTTCATTGTGAGACATGCAGTACTAAAGAGATTTTACAATTTTGTCATATAAATCTAAACGGCAGTGTTCATCTGCGGCAAAATGGGTACAGGTCTGACAACTGCGTTCACAACTTCTACCAGTGCTGTTGCTGGAAGAATCCTTGCTGATTGACTCATACTCACTGCATCGGTCTGCAACTTTACAATACGTTTCCTCTGAACTTCTCATAATGGTGTCCTCCATTTCGTAATTGGTAAACCTTTCACTGGTTGCCTTCATTAGTATGGAGTATTTTTACAAAAATATACAAAGAGGATAATGGTATGCAATTATTCCGGGTATACCAGATGACTTTCATCCATGTGGTACAGCGTTTCGTCTAAATAACGTGCTGCCAGATAGTTTGCCATGTTCAAGTTCAAATCCAGGTAATTTCCACAGTCTCTCGGAGAGGCACCGGGAACGGCATCCTGGTAATCTCTTATAAATTCAAACATTTCCGTAACGAGGGGAACAATATCTTTGGATTCATAGTCTCCGGCTAAAATTAAATAGAAACCGGTACGGCAGCCCATAGGTCCAAAATAAATTGTTTTTTTACCATAATCTTTGTGATTGCGAAGAAAAGTCGCTCCCAGATGTTCTATGGTATGTATTTCTGCAGTATTCATAACCGGTTCCCGGTTGGGAAGGGTCATACGCAGGTCAAAAGTAGTGAGAATCTCGTCTCCTACAGAGTCTTTGCGGGAAACATAAATGCCCCGTTTTAAAGTTATATGATTGACGGTAAAACTCGGGATTTTTTTCATTTTGGGGAACTCCTTTCAAATGTGTTTCCATAATTCAATTAAATAAACATAATTTAATAATAGTATAAACATTTTTGGAATTTTGTAAACCTTGAAATTCCCAAAATGCTGTGGTATAATCGTTAGGGCAAAAAGTGAGCAGCATTATAGAAAAGATAAGTAATTGCGCGAATGAATGCCGAAGGCGGTATGTCTTCGGATTTTTTTATATAAAGAGGAGGTAGCGAAATGGCGAACGTAATTTCGGATAAAACAATTGAATACGTTGGTATTCTGGCAAAACTGGAGTTGTCTCCGGAAGAAAAAGAAGCGGCAAAAAAGGATATGGGCAGTATGCTGGATTATATTGACAAGTTGAACGAACTGGATACTTCCGGTGTGGAACCGATGTCCCATGTATTTCCGGTACAGAATGTGTTTCGGGAAGATGTAGTGGTGAATGGGGATAATAGCGAGGACATGCTGAAAAATGCACCAGAGATGAAGGATAATAGTTACCAGGTGCCGATGACAGTAGAATAGGAGGTGTTGTTCGTGAGTTATATGGATATGACGGCGGTAGAGTTGGGTAAAAAAATAAAAGCAGGAGAAGTCACGGTGGAGGAGGCAGTTAAGGACGCGATAGAGCGCATGAACAAAATGGAGCCGGAGATTAACGCCTATGTGACAGTGATTGAAGAGGAAGCGATTTTAAAACGGGCGCGGCAGGTACAGGCGGGAATTGCAGATGGAACATATACGTCTCCGCTGGCTGGTGTTCCTGTTGCGATTAAGGACAATATGTGTACCAGGGATGTACTGACGACCTGCAGTTCTAAAATACTGAACAATTTTGTTCCCACCTATACGGCGCAGGCAGTGTGCAATTTGGAGAAAGCAGGGGCGGTCATAATTGGAAAAACAAACATGGATGAGTTTGCCATGGGAAGCACAACAGAGACTTCTTACTATGGAGAGACGAAAAATCCATGGAACCGGGAACATGTTCCTGGAGGCTCTTCCGGCGGTTCCTGTGCTGCGGTTGCAGCAAGGGAATGTTCCTATGCGCTTGGTTCGGATACGGGTGGTTCCATTCGTCAGCCCAGTTCCTTTTGTGGAGTTACCGGTATTAAGCCGACATTCGGTACGGTATACCGGTATGTACTGATTGCTTATGGTTCTTCTCTGGACCAGATTGGACCGGTGGCAAAGGATGTAACCGACTGTGCCACGATTTTGGAAGCCATTGCTTCTTATGATTCCAAGGACAGCACTAGTGTGAAGCGGGAGGACTATGATTTTACTTCGGCTTTGGTAGATGATGTCAGTGGAATGAAGATTGGCATTCCGAGGGATTATTTTGGAGAAGGTCTGGACAGCGAAGTAAAAGAAGCCGTTTTGAATGTGGCAAAGGAATTGGAGAAAAAAGGCGCAGTAGTGGAAGAATTTGACTTGAGTCTGGTGGAGTATGCAATCCCGGCCTATTATGTTATTGCCAGTGCGGAAGCCAGTTCGAATCTGGCACGATTCGACGGGGTCAAATATGGATACCGGACAAAAGATTACGAAGGACTTCACAACATGTATAAAAAGACCAGGTCGGAAGGTTTCGGACCAGAGGTAAAACGCCGTATTATGCTGGGTTCTTTCGTATTGTCCAGTGGTTATTATGATGCCTACTATTTGAAAGCACTGCGTACAAAAGCGCTGATTAAGAAGGCTTTTGATGAGGCATTTGCAAAGTATGATGTTATTTTGGCACCGGCGGCACCTACTACGGCACCGAAACTGGGAGATTCTCTGAGTGACCCGATTAAGATGCATTTGGGAGATATCTATACGATTTCTGTCAATCTTGCGGGATTGCCAGGCATCAGTATTCCATGTGGAATGGATTCCAAGGGGCTGCCCATTGGCGCACAGTTGATTGGAGACTGCTTCCAGGAAAAGAAGATAATACGGGCAGCCTATGCCTTTGAACAGACTTATGAGCATAAACTGCCTCAGGATTAGAAAGGAGTGAGTAGAATGGCAAAGCAATATGAGACTGTGATTGGACTTGAAGTTCATGTAGAATTGGCAACGAAAACAAAGATTTTTTGTGGTTGTTCCACTGCCTTTGGGGGAGCACCCAATACTCACACCTGTCCTGTTTGTACCGGAATGCCTGGTTCTCTGCCTGTGCTCAACAAGCAGGTTGTGGAATATGCTATGGCGGTTGGTATCGCGACGAATTGTGAGATTACCCAGAATTGTAAATTTGACAGAAAGAATTATTTTTACCCGGACAATCCACAGAACTACCAGATTTCTCAACTTTATCTTCCCATCTGTAGAAATGGGCATGTGGATATTGAGACGGAGACAGGAAAGAAAGCCGTGGGAATTCATGAGATTCACATGGAGGAAGATGCTGGTAAACTGGTTCATGATGAATGGGGAGACTGTTCCCTTGTAGATTTTAACCGTTCCGGTGTACCATTGATTGAGATTGTGTCAGAGCCGGACATGCGCAGTGCGGAGGAAGTCATTGCCTATTTGGAAAAATTAAGGCTCATTATTCAATACCTGGGAGCTTCGGATTGTAAGTTAAATGAGGGTTCCATGCGGGCAGATGTGAACCTTTCTGTTCGGGAGGTGGGTTCTACGGAATTTGGAACCCGTACCGAGATGAAAAATCTGAACTCTTTTAAAGCCATTGCCAGAGCGATTGAAGGAGAGCGGGCACGGCAGATTGATTTACTGGAAGAAGGAAAAGCGGTTATTCAGGAAACTAGAAGATGGAATGATGAGAAAGAGTATTCCTATGCAATGCGTTCCAAGGAAGATGCCCAGGATTACCGTTATTTCCCGGAACCGGATCTGGTACCCATTGTGATTAGTGATGAGTGGCTGGAGCGGGTAAAACAAGCGCAGCCGGAATTCCGCGACGCTAAGATTGCCCGTTATAAGGAAGAGTATAAGATTCCCGATTATGACATTGATATTATTACCAATTCTAAGCATTTGGCAGACTTGTTTGAGGCGACGATTGCAATCTGTGGTCAGCCAAAGGAAGTGTCTAACTGGCTGATGGGAGATACCATGAGGTTGATGAAGGAGGAAAACAAAGATCCGGAGGATTTGTCATTTTCGCCGGAGAATCTGGCAAAATTGATACAGATGCTGGATTCTGGTGCGATTAACCGTCCTGTTTCCAAAGAGGTGTTTGAACATATTTTTAGAGAAGATGTGGACCCGGAAGTGTATGTGGAAGAACACGGTTTAAAAGTTGTGAACGATGAAGGTGCGTTGCGCAGTACCATAGAGGAAATTGTAAAGGCAAATCCCCAGTCTGTAGAAGATTACCGGGGTGGTAAGCAAAAGGCGATTGGCTTCCTGGTAGGACAGACGATGAAGGCGATGAAAGGGAAAGCAGATCCCGGTATGGTCAATCAGATTTTAAAAGAAATACTGGACAAATAGAAGTTATATAAAATGAAAATAAAAAGAACCGGCTTTCAGGCCAATGTCATTTAGATAATGACTTGAAAACAAAAACCAAAGGACTGACTATCAGAAAAAAAGGTAGTCAGTTCTTTCTTTTTTTAAAAAATATGTTTTTTCGCATGACAATAAAACAGATGCTGCCATCTGCTTAAAAATGTAATATAATAGTTTTGTTTAAGCTACCCTGTAAAGGAAGCT
>JAQXNR010000191.1 GCA_029098105.1 Lachnospiraceae bacterium | reverse complement strand
TAACATTTTTGAGAGTAAGCAGTGCCACCTTCTGCGTTGACTTTCATTTGTTCTACGATTGCCCGGATGACTTTTTTCTTGCCACGGAATTTGGTGCGGGGAATCAAATGTCCCAGATTGTCCATGTTTAAAAGAGGGCATATATTCAAAATATTTCCAATGGTGCCGGAGGTTTTGGAAATTCTTCCACCTTTAATGTAAAAGGACAAATCGGTAGAAAAGAACCAGTGATGCAGGCGGAGTTTATTTTTTTCCACCCAGTCATGCACTTCCTCAAGAGATTTCCCGGCATCCCGTAAGTCTGCTAATTTGTCCATAATCAATCCGTAGCCGGAAGATGCACCCAGAGAATCTACAATATAGATGGTACGGTCCGGGTATTTTTCCAACAGCGTCTCCTTTGCAATATTGGCAGAATTGATGGTACCACTTAATCCAGAGGAGAGGCAGACATGCAGGATGTCATAGCCTTTTGCAAGAAAGCCTTCGAAATATGCCTCATACTCCTCAGCATTGACCTGGGAGGTTTTGGTGTCGGCACCTTGGGCCATAGCTTTGTAAAAATCTTCAAAATCCATGGACTGTCCCAGGTCATCTTTGTATTCTACGCCGTCCAATTCATAATGAAAGCATATATAGGAAATGTTTCGTTCTTTAAAATGTTCCGGTGTAAGGTCGGCAGTGGAGCAGCAACTCAAAATATATTGACTCATGATTGTTCTTCCTTTCTTTTTTTCTGATTATAGCATTAACCGCAGACAAATTCAATTCAGCCGATGAAAACAGGAGATTGATTGTACTGGAAAAAAGGGACGAAAAAGGGTAATATAGAAAAAAGAACAGCCGGAGAAAATGCTAGGGAGAAAGAGGTGAATAGAAGGATGAAACAGACATTGCACTTGCAGTCCCCAAAAAACTGGATAAACGACCCGAATGGGTTTCTCTATTACCGGGGACAGTACCATTTATTTTACCAGTATTTTCCCTATGACTTGCGCTGGGGTATGATGCACTGGGGGCATGCGGTGAGCCAGGATTTGGTGAATTGGAAACACCTGCCCATTGCGCTGTTCCCCACAGTTAAGGAGGACCGGGACGGATGTTTTTCTGGCAGCGCAGTTGAAAAGGAAGGGCAGATGCATCTGTTTTATACCGGGGTACATTACCGCCAAGTGAATCCACGAAATATTCATGAATGTATTCCTGGGGAAATGGAAGCCTCGCAGTTGAAACTAGTTTCCACAGACGGGATGACTTTTGACAATTTTGGAGGCAAGCAGGTTGTCATTCCCAAAATTGTGGATGAGATGTTTGGAGATTGTGGGGATACCAGAGACCCTAAGGTATGGCGGGGACAGGATGGTTGGTATCTCATTTTGGGTAGCACCTTGCAGCGGAAGAAAGGTATGTTGCTAGTGTACCGGAGTGAAGATTTGGAACATTTCACTCTTTTGAACCGGGTATGTGACGACCGGTTTGGATGGCTCTGGGAGTGCCCGGACTATTTTGAGACAGAAGGGGGAGGAGTGTTTTTGTTTTCTCCCATTGGGCTGCAAATGGAAGATGGGAAGGAGGAGCAACAGGCAGTCTGCATGCCAGCATTGTTTTCGGAACAGACGGGGGAACTGGAACTGGCACAAGACATTCAGTTTGTAGATTATGGTTTGGATTTATATGCTCCCCAGACGAATATAGATGAAGCGGGCAGAAGGACGATGATTGCCTGGATGCGTATGCCAGAGCCGGTTTTAGGGGAATGGATTGGGATGTTTTGTTACCCTCGGGTGGTGAGACGCCGGGGAGAGCATATTTATTTTTCCCTTCATCCCAATGTGAAAGAGCGTTTTTGCAAACCGATTTTTACTCCGGAAGAGGCAGAGGGCAGGGAATATGTGGTGCATACTGAACTGGAGAACGGAGGGCAACTGGATATTGGTGGTTACCACATTATGAGAAAGGGCATGCAGATTTATACGGACCGCCGGGGATTGTTCCCAGAGGGCAGGGGGCACCTGCTCTGTCATACGCCTGACCTTCGTGAGGGATGTTCCTTGTCGGTATATGTGAGTGACCATTTAATAGAAGTCTTTATAAATGATGGCGAGTATGTCATCAGCAATATTGTTTACGACATGGGGAATAGAATGGAAGTCCAAGGCGGCAGGGGGACAGTGTTATATACAATAGAATGAAAAATGGTTTCGGACAGAAAACTGTAAGCAAAATTGTAATAAGATTGTAAGAATAAGGTGCTATAATCCGTTATAAGAGGAAGGAGAAAACACTATGAGTATTTTGCAATCAACAGATTTGTGTAAAACCTATGG
>JAQXNR010000190.1 GCA_029098105.1 Lachnospiraceae bacterium | reverse complement strand
CATTTACAATTTATTCATTTTTTAATCATATAAATGACACATCCCCCCTATAGAATAGTAGCATAAGCAGTTGCTTAGAGAGTTAGTTATATAGATATATCTGGTAGGTACTTACATTTTTTTCATTTCTTTTCTCTCCTCACGAAAAGGGGGGCGACTATATTTCCATCACCAGTAGGTGGAAATATAAATGCCCCTCTTTTAGTTTTGCCTGGATATCTTTTATTTCAACTTTCCAATCCAATACCCAAATTCTCCGGTTTTGTAAGGACAATTATGTAATGGTATGAACTCATGAAATCCAAAAATCCCAGCTAAATATTTGTCTTTGTTCGAAAAAATCCCCGGCACACCCAGTACATACTGACGGGCACCATCACCAAACTGCATGCTGCCCAAAAGCAGATATCGGTAATTGTAAAATCCGTGCATAACAAAACTGTTGTTACCATAATCCCAGTTTGCCCGGTTCAGCAAACCAATGTCCTCCGGCATAATCCTCACACACTGCATCACCTCATGATTTGCAAAATCCGGCAGGGGACTTCGATGTTTCAGCAAATAAGGAATTCCAGTAAGTTGGGCTTCCCGGTTGGGAATCTGTTGTGCCTCAATATTTCTGGAAGAACTTTCTCCCCCTATCTCTGTTTTTTCTGATTCCACTTTCTTTTGTTGTTGCTCTGCCTTCGGTTTGGATTCCATAATAACTTCCTGTTTCGGTGCCTCAAGTTCCCGCTTTGCCCTCGCAAAATCTTTCATATAAATTGGTTCTTCATCCCACTGGGAGCCATAAAACAGAGAATCGTCGTGGTATGCCAGCATTCCCGAAAACCCATTCAAATTTGTCTCCTCTGGTATTACATCCTTCTCCTCAAACTCTTTGTGGTAACTGAAATTGCCATTAGAAAATACAGCCTTTCCCAGTTTTATAATCTTCATTTTTCCTTTTTCATAACGGTAAAAATAAATATCACAATCCAAATTTCCTGACGTCTTACTGTCATTTAAGTTCAGTGTCACCCGAAGTTTTTCCTGACGACACTCCACTCTCCCATATCCCACATTTTCCATCTTACTGCCATTTTGATAGCGGTAAAAATAGGACACCATTCTCGTATAATCTGACATAATAAATCCCCCATTTCCATGTTTTGAAGTTCGTCCACGAACACTTCTTCTTAACATCTATATGAGGGATTCTTTTAAAATATACATTGCAGTTAGAACTACCATTATAAATAAATCCGGAGTTCTTTCATAAAAGAAAACTCTGCGTCAATCAGATCCTCCGTCACTTTGCGGCATTCCTCATCTGCTTTTTTATACTGGTTCAAGTACCCACTTAAAGACTGGATTCCCATATTACAGCCATCCATCATGATTTTTGCAATCTCCTTTTCATCCCGGTTTACCAGCATTTTCATTTCCGTAGAAATATAACTCATCGCCTTTGCCATCGGCGAAGGATCTTCTTCTTCCAGATGAAAACGGTTTAGCATATGATGACATTTTTCTCCTAACTGGACATGCTTCTCATTATACTTTTGCAGCAATTTCCGAAATTTACTGCTTTTTACATATTCCATTACCTGTTCGATACTGTCTGTCGCCATTTTGCACCCCGCATTACAATATTTCAACAAATCTTTCGTATCCTGATTTTCACAAGAAAGTGCCATAATAAAAAACCTCCAAATACTTTTTATTAGTATTCGAAGGTTTTCTTCTTATTATACAGTAAAACAAATGAATTCTTCTACTCCTGGGTCAAATACACTACAACACCTCGGTTTGCAGGTAAATCTACAATCAATCTGCCATCCTGAATCGCAAGTGTATCACATCCATCCACATTACCACCTGCTGCCATTCCCATAGTATTGGAAACACCTGCTGCCTTACAGAATTCATCCAGTACACGCTGCATGTTTTCCATCGCCTGGCGAATCGTAACAACTGCCGGACCTGCCACGTCATTCAGACTATTCTCAGCAACATCCAATAAAGCAACTGCCTGTTTTGCATCTTCTGCCTTTGCCTTAATTTCTCCAGCGGCTCCTACTAGTTCTCCCGCCTTCTCCAAAAGCGCATTTTTGGCATCTTCCAATGCTTTTTTTAATGCCTCTGCATTTGCTGCCTCCCGGGCTGCCTTTTCTTCCTCAGATTCCGATTCCATTGTAAGCAGGTTCACTGCCTTATTGGCGGCAACCGGAAGATTAATCTCCATGTGAGTAGGATTGTCTGCATTATTCACAACGGTGACAACAGCCTTGCCATCCAGACATCTGGCAAAAGCAAACTGCGTTGTTGTCAGTTGCAGTTCCTGGTAATCACCATAAGTCAACTCAGGGAAATTCTGCTTCATCATACCTAATTTTGCAAAAAGCTGGGGAAGTTCATCCTGCTCATTGAAATCTGCAAGATCCAAATCCGGACGCAGATTCCAGTCAGAACTCTTCTCTTTATTTCCTTCAATGCCGAATTCAGAACCGTAATAAATAGAGGGAATACCGGGAACGGTATACTGAAGCAATGCCACGTTATACATGTGCTCCTTGTTATTCAATTTGGAATAAATCCGGGCAACATCGTGATTGTCCGTAAAAGTGTACAGACGGGTATTCCCTACCAGACCATTGAGACGTTTAATGGTATGGGCAATCTCAAAATAATTGTGGTCGTTATGACCGGAAAATAATCCCTTGTGCAACTCATAGTTGGTTACGGAATGAAGCATATCCCCATTTGCCCAGCGGGAGTAATCTCCGTGAATAACCTCTCCCATCAGCCAGAACTCCGGCTTCAAACTGTCACATACCTGACGAAGTTCATGCATAAAACCATGATCCAGTACATCAGCCGCATCCAATCGGATTCCATCAATATCAAACTCTTCAACCCAGAAACGAACCGTATCAAAATGGTAGTTCTTCACCTCCGGGTTCCACTGGTTTAACTTTGCTAAAAGGTTATAGCCTCCCCAGTTGTCATAGGAAAATCCATCGTTATATTCTGTATTACCATAAAAATTCACATTGCAATACCAGTCCTTATAGCGGGAATTCTCCCGGTTCTCCCGAATATCCTTAAATGCAAAAAAATCCCGTCCCGTATGATTAAACACGCCATCTACAATAACCTTCATACCTTTGCTGTGGCAATCCTTAACAAAGTTTTTAAAATCATCATTTGTACCAAGACGGCAGTCTACCTTGCGGTAATCAATCGTGTCATAGCCGTGGGAACCGGACTCAAACAATGGTCCAATATAAATGGCGTTACAACCAATACGCCGGGCATGATCTGCCCATTCCCCAATCTTATCAAAATGAGACCCTTTCTCTCCAGCGTTGTCGTGTGGGCAGCCACATAATCCCAGAGGGTAAATGTGATAAAATACTGCGCTGTCATACCAAGCCATAGCCTATAATCTCCTTTTCTCTTATATGTTCTGCAGAATGAATTAAGAAACAAATCACCCTGCATTGTCTATTTTTTTAGTATACCTTATTTTTCTTTTTTTCACAAGCATTTTATATACCGGTTGGTATATGTGAAAACTACAAGCCACGTAAAATAGAAAAAAAAAGCCCCCACCCAGCAGCTCAAAGGCTGCCAAACAGGAACCCAACATACACCATCAGGGATTCGAACCCTGGACAAATAGATTAAGAGTCTACTGCTCTACCAGCTGAGCTAATGGTGCTTATTTAATTGTACGTTTTTTTCAACGCAAGATTGATTATATAATAAACTTTTATAAAATGCAACCCTAAATTAGAAATTTTTTTATTTTTTTACTTTTCCCAACAATTATATATAAGCGAATTCCTTATTTTACCATAAAATTTGTTGTTTTCTTAAAATATTCAGTATATAATTTATTTAGAAATGGAATACTTTCTTTGCATTCCTATATGGTAATTGCAAAACAAGAGGTTTCTAATACAATTATGTTTATTCAATTGAAATACATAAGTTTCGCAATTCCCTAAAAATATAACATATTTCAGAAAGGAGCCTGTTGTACAGGAACACTATGAGCGAAGAAGGAAAGAAAGCAAACAAAGAACGAGACACCAGAATGAACGGACCACATTTTGAAGCAAATACCAAATATTTTACTATCAGTTGTTATGTTGTAGGAGTCATACTGATTTCCATTTTGGCTTTTCGCATGATTAACAACTGGGAATCCACGAAAAGTTTTTTGTCTGCTGTTTTTCGAGTAATTGGTCCCTATTTTATTGGTTTTCTCATTGCTTACCTGGTAAACCCTCTGGTAAATCTTTTTTACGGCAAATTATACCGGGATTTATTGAAAATAAAAAGTAAAAAAATAAAAGCAGGACTTTCCGTATTCTCTGCTTATCTTGTAGTATTGGGCTTGATTGTACTGTGCATCAGTTATATTGTTCCTCAGTTGATTACCAGTATTACCGAACTGATTGCCCAATTTCCTGATTTATATAATCAAATTATGGACTGGATTAATAATTACGTTCAAAAAAATCCGGACATTGATGAACAGGCTATTTATAATATAACGAACGATTATTTACCTCATATTCAGACATACCTGTTGGATCAGTTACAAAAAATCGTTCCTGCCCTTTATGGTGCCGGAATTTCTCTTATAAAGTTTTTGGTCAATTTCTTCATCGCTGTCATTGTTTCCATTTATTTAATCAGCGACAAGAAAAAAATTATTTCCTATGCAAAAACGATTATTTATGCTATTTTTTCCAAAGAACACGCCCAGACCTTGTTCTGCATTACAAAGGACTGTAATGACATCTGCAAATCCTTTTTCATAGGAAAAACCATTGATTCTTTGATTATTGGATGTCTCTGTTTTCTGATTATGAGCATCTTTAAACTGCCCTACGCCATGCTGATTTCCGTCATTGTAGGTATAACCAACATGATTCCCTATTTCGGTCCCTACATTGGAGCCATACCCGGAGTTTTAATTTTGTTTATTGACCGCCCGGCAAACGGTATTATATTCCTTATTATTATAATCTGTCTCCAATCCTTTGACGGGATGATTCTGGGACCGAAAATTCTCGGCAATTCCACAGGACTGCGTCCAATCGTAATCCTATTCGCCATTTCCTGCGGAGGTGCTATTGCCGGACCATTAGGAATGTTCATCGGCGTACCTATATTCGGAATGCTGAGTTATTTGATTGACAAATATATTAACCATCGTCTAAAACAAAAGAACTTAGAAATGTAATTTATTTTTCTTGGAATACCTTCTTCTGCGACGGCGGCGGCTGGAGTCAATATAACCATAATTGACACGGCGGCTTTTCCGTCTGTGGGAAGGCTTAAAGGAATTCAATCCCTTTCCCCGCTGTATACTTCCCATTCCCCGTCTGCTGAATATATTCACAAGAGAATAGGTCTTTACCATTTTTACGATTCCCAATATGAATAACAGAGCAATCATAATAATTCCAATCACCACAATGATTCTCTTTATATGAGAAAGATTGGAAGTTCTGCTGGAAGAACGGTACAACTCCTTTAACACATCCTGATTCAGGGAATAATATACATCTGTAGAAGAAATTACATTTCCGGAAGAAGTAAACTGATAAGTTCCCCATTTACCGCTTTCATCATTCTTGTCAAATACCAGAGTTCCCTCTAATTTTGAAGTATCATAAGTATTGGAAACTGCAATTCGGCAGTCCGAATCCGCTTGGAAGGAAATAAATTTATTCGGCTGCAACATTTCATAGGTTTCATACATATAATTGGACTGCGTATCGTCTAACTGGCTGGAAAAATCAACTGCAGAAGAAATCGTAGTAAAATTGTTGAATCCATAATCAAACAAATTACTGGTATCCTTATATACACAGGAGAAAGACCGTCCATTTTTATAGAAATAGTCCTCGCATCGCATTACTACACAAATCAACTCCATGTCACTGGAATTCGACTTAGCATAACTGACCAATGTATTTTTACATTTTACTGTATATCCTGTCTTTCCACCTTCTACTGTGTAAGTAGTGGAATCATAGAGCAAATCTTTATTGACAAAAGAATGATGGTTTCTCCAATAACGGGTTTCTTTTTGCTTATTGGTAGGCGGCATTTCATACACCAGAGTCTCACTATAATTTCTCCAGTTCTCATTTTTCAACGCCTCTTTTACAATGAGTGCCATGTCATATACACAGGTATAGTGGTTTTTATTGTATAATCCATTTGCATTCATAAAATGGGTATTCACACACCCCAGTTCCTTTGCCTTGGCATTCATTAATTCCACAAAACCTTCCACAGAACCTGCTGTGTGCTCCGCTAATCCATTACAGCATTCATTGGCAGATTCCAGCATGGCACCGTACAAAGACTGGTCCACCGTCAACTGCTCTCCTACATCCAATGCAACTCCGGAACTGTTTGATTCCACATTGAAAATAGCATCCTCTGAATAAGTTATAATATCATTCAAATCGTTATTCTCAATTGCCACAAGGGAAGTCATACATTTTGTAATAGAAGCAGGGTATTCCTTTTTCTGTGGATTTTTCTGAAACAGAATCTCTCCTGTTTTCGCATCCATCAATATGGCAGCATCAGAATATAATTTTGGAACTTTGGCGTCACTTTGTAAGTAATCCTCCTCAACACCAGTGCTTTTTTCGTACTTTGCCGCTTCTACCGGTAAAGTTATATGGAAAATAGACAGAAACAAAATCATTGTAACGGCCAGTATTCTTTTTTTCATGTTGAAAACTCCTAACTACTTTATACTTTGGTAATCTATGCTACCTTATAGTATAACCCATATTGTTTCATATTTCTATCATAAAATGTTACTTTTCCCATCCCGATTGCATTGTAAAAAATGGAATAATAATAGACAAACAGGACTTATTTTGGTATGATTTATTAAAATTGCTATTAGCAGAAACGGAAGGAAATAAAATGAGATTACGAAATGTAAAAGGGGCAAGAGAAAAAATACAGTCCTCTTCTTTTACAATCAATGAAGACAATGAAGAGGCATTGATTCGAAAAAAAGGAAAATGGAATTTGGTTTTTGGAAATGATTACCCCATACACATTGAGATTGGAATGGGAAAAGGACAATTTCTGATGGAACTTGCAAAGCGCAATCCCCACATTAATTATATTGGTATTGAGAAATTTTCCAGTGTTCTTGTCCGGGCAATTGAACGGCGGGAAGCAGAGGAAGAAACTTCCCACATAAAACTATCTAATTTGTTCTACATCCGTATGGATGCAGAAAATCTGGAACAAGTATTTGAGCAAAATGAAATTTCCCGTATTTACCTGAATTTTTCCGACCCTTGGCCAAAGGAACGCCACGCCAAGAGAAGACTTACTTCTACAAGATTTTTACAGCGTTATAATAATATACTGGTTCCCGATGGAAGAATCTGTTTTAAAACAGACAACCGGGCATTGTTTGATTTTTCCCTGGAACAGATTGAAGAGGCTGGCTGGATATTGGAAAAGGTAACTTACGACCTGCATCACAGCGAATACAATGAGGGTAACATTATGACAGAATACGAAACCCGATTTTCCTCTGAGGGAATCCCCATCTGTCGTCTGGAAACTTACCGCAAATGCTGATTTCACATTTTTTTTAGCGCCGCATATAGTAAACTATGAAAGGATATGTGGTGATGCCATGAATTCTCTGCAGCGTATTTTAATTCAATATACCTATGAAAGAAAAAATCTCAGCAAAATGATTTGTAACATTGATTCTAATTTAAAACAAGTTAAAAAAATGCTGAATACAAAAAAAGGGGCAGAATCAAAATGATTCTGTCCCTTGTTATTATTCCTCTATTATTCCTCTACAATATTGTGACTCTGAGGTATAATTACGTTTATTTTTCCCTCCAGAACTTCAATATCTGCAGGAAGTGTTCCATAATATTCTCCATCGTAATCAATGGAAATTCCACTGTCATCCTCTGGAATAATCCGAATATGCTTTGTCTGGAAATATTGAACTGCCGGATGATTAATATGGTCACCCCGCAATATTTTTATAATTAACTCCGTAACCTGTACCAGTTCTACTTTTTTCAATAATAATACATCCAGTTCCCCATCCGAAACTGAGGCAAGAGGGGCTGCCTGTTTGTAACCACCTACACTCTGACTGTTCATAACCAAAAAAAGCAAATATTCATCTGAACCGGTAAATTGTTCTGATTCTATGCGCAACTTAAAAGGACGGAATAACTGTTTTGGAATTTCTTTTATTCCTTCCACATAATAGGCCGCCTTTCCAAATATTGCTTTCATCTCTTTGGAAACATTATAACCAATGTCGGTAGCAATTCCACCAGCCACCACATTCATAAATATTTTTCCATTAATGCTCCCCACATCTATTTTCTTTAACCGGAAATTCTTAATCATCTCACAGAATTCATTCACAGTTGCCGGCAGGTTCAGGTAATTGGCAAAATCATTTACGGTTCCTGCAGATATAATAGCGATAGGAATTTCACTTCCCCCATCTGCAATCCCACTGATTACCTCATTTATAGTACCATCTCCGCCAATCGCAGTTACAAAATCATATTCTCCTTTTTGCAGATTTAAAACTGCATTTCTAGCGTCGTCCTGCTTTCTTGTGTATACCACATCAATATGATTTACCGTCTGTTCCATAATCAGCCGGGATACTATTTTTTCTATTGTCTCTAAAAAATTCTGTCTTCCGGAACTGGGGTTGATTACAAAAAGTGCTTTCAACATATACATTCCCCTTTATTTCTATGTAATATATTATGTCACCAGTCCAGGACTGATGACATGTAACAAAATGCTGATTGTATCAGCGACCGTCCCCTGCGGGAATCGAACCCACAGCTAGCGCTTAGGAGGCGCTTGTTTTATCCGTTAAACTAAGAGGACATAAACAAATATAATATTGTCTATTCAAAATTATCATCAATCTTCAAAATTCCCTGCATCCATATATTGCCCTTAAACCTTCTTCCAATTTCTGGCTCACCCAGCAGGTTTAAAGAATTGATTCCCACAGTAATGCTAATATCATTACAACATACTTCCAATACATAGACCAGTTCATTTGTCACTTTATTACGATGCTTCTGTATTCCCTGAATATGTCCAATAATGGAATACTGGTCGCTTTCTACACCGTAAGGCATAAAAGAAGTATCCACAATCGAATAAATATCCTCAGTCATTGCCCGTCTGGAAATAATAGAATATAAATCAATATCCTCCAAAGTAAGACTTTCAATCGCATCCATATCTCCATTTTTTGCTTCCTGAATCAGAGTATTTCTAGTAATCTGCCCCTCTGATTCCTTTTTCAACTGGGACTCATTTTTCTCAATTCCAAATAGTATTTTTCCCTCTGTTGAAAGCGCAGAAAGGTATACCTTATTATATTCTATGTTCTGTTGCAATCTCTTTCTCTCTATGATAGGAGCCAGATTCAGCAAATAGAAAATCAGAGAAACACCTAAATTGTAGTTCTCACTGATTCCTGCATAAGCATCCTTTTCGGCAAATTTCTGTAGTTGTATTTCATCCTCTTCTGTCAGGTAATTTCCTTCCAAATAAGGAAATGCAAACAACACATTGCGAAATCCGCGGTTGTCAATTTCTCCCACTACAGAAACACCCATTCTGCTGGCAAACTGTTTATTTACTTGAAATATTTTTCGATTCATTCCATCTGTTACAACATTCTCTGCGTCAGGACTGGACAAAACTGTTTTAATTATGTCGTCCAACTGACGCTTTGTGTAACAATCATGAAAACCGATAGCTGTCATAAACTTATGCATATCTATCCCTTCAAGAAATAAAATACTATTTTATAACTTCCATTCCACCCATATAAGGACGTAATACTTCCGGAATCCGCACACTTCCATCTTCGTTCAGATTATTTTCCAAAAATGCAATGAGCATACGGGGTGGAGCTACTACTGTGTTATTCAGCGTATGGGCAAAATACTTACCATCTTTACCGTTTACACGAATTTTTAAACGTCTTGCCTGAGCATCACCTAAATTCGAGCAGGAACCAACCTCAAAATATTTCTTCTGACGAGGTGACCATGCCTCTACGTCGATGGATTTTACCTTTAAATCTGCCAAATCACCGGAACAGCACTCCAAAGTACGAACCGGAATATCCATGCTGCGGAATAAGTCTACTGTGTTCTGCCACAACTTGTCAAACCACATCTTAGACTCTTCCGGCTTACACACTACAATCATTTCCTGTTTCTCAAACTGATGAATCCGGTAAACGCCTCGCTCCTCAATACCATGAGCCCCCTTCTCCTTACGGAAACAGGGAGAATAAGAAGTCAATGTATGAGGTAAATCCTCTGTCAATCATAAAATCTCTTGCATAAGAAATAATGGCTGAATGTAATCTTGCAATATCTCCCATGAGATAATAGAACCCATTACCTGCTACTTTACCAGCAGCATCCAGATCAATACCATTGA
>JAQXNR010000189.1 GCA_029098105.1 Lachnospiraceae bacterium | reverse complement strand
AAAAAAGTTGGAGTTTTATTTTTTATTTTAAAAATAGATGGGGGAAGTGGATTAGGTCAGAAGATATATGTGAAAAATATAGAGTTAAGGATGAAGTTTATGATGAATTAGAAGAAAAGGTGGATGAAATCTTATTTTCTTTATATGATTGTTTTGTGAATCATGAGCAGGAACCATGGAAATACATAACATTTTCGTTTAACTCCCAAGATGAATTTTCGGTTGAATATATTTATGAGGAATACGATGGAGGACCTGTTGCAATGGAAGTGAATTGGGCTTATAATACATTTTCTTATATTCCTCCGAGTAATTATTTAAAGAGCCTTATAAAGAATTGAAGTTAGTGTAAATTATATTACACAAAGACTTAAGGAGAATTAATTCGTGAAAAAATTATGTCAGGATGGCATACATGAATTTTATATTTGGGAGAGATACAGATGATACTGACAATAATTAATAATTTGCTTGTTGTATTGACTTTACATATTTATAACAGTTCGGTGTTTGTGCTAAAGGATATAAGCAAAGGGAAATTAATTACTGGATGGGTTGTTACTTCGTTGATTTTTTCGTCTCAAACTCTTTTTGACAATTCTTTATTTTTTTATAATATGTTTTCATTTTTAATTCCATTTTTAGTAATGTCATTTTGGGCATATGAGGGAAGTGTGAAAAGACATTTGTTTTTTGTCTTTTCTTATTACATCATTGCGTTATTAGTTGATGTTATTATATATTTAGGACTGAAAAATTTGGTGTCGGAGGAACAGTTAGAAATAATTAGTGCTGATTCTAAATTTACTATTATATATAATATTGTTTTTTTAACTATGATCCGGATAATATCCATGATTATTAAAGGAAAAGAAAAGTATGAAATAAAAGTAAGTGACTGGATTGAAGTGTTTTTTGTACCATTAGGGAGCATATTTTTAGTTATTTGGTGCTTTGTATATAAAAGCAGTAATAATACTATGTTGGATTTTATTGGATTAATAATAATAATGCTATTAAATGTTATGAGTTACTTTACATATGCGAAAATGGAGGAGAAAACTAAAATTCAATACAGAGCAGGTTTGCTTGAAAATCAGAATCAATGCTATATAGAAGAGACTAAGCGAATTACTAATTTGTGGGACAAAATAAATTCTTTTGAACATGACTACAAATATTTGTTCTCCGAAGTGGTAAAAAATAATGATGGGCAGGGAAAAGAAATTGTCGGTTTTGGAAATCGGGTTGCCAGTTCTGGAAATTTTGTTGTGGATTCTATAATTAATAGCAGGGCGACTACATGTGAAACGGATGGTATTGATTTCAGAGTGAATCTTAAAATTCCGATGGATGTAAAGTTTTATGAAGATGATTTGAGTATATTGTTATGCAATTTATTGGACAATGCCATAGAGGCAAATTCAAAACTAACTTCGGAGCGATGGATTGCTATTAGCATATGTACAGATATACGGAATCTTGATACATTATTGATTACCATTTCCAATCCATATACTGGAACGGTTAAGAAGAACATGAAAGGGGAGTATTTGACTTCCAAAGTTGACAAAGCGCATCACGGAATTGGTTTGCAGAGTGTTAAAAATATAGTGAAAAAACATAATGGTGTAATTAATATAAAAGACGAAAATGAAGTCTTTAGAGTGGATATTATGTTGTTTAACACCTTGCAAGACGCGAAAATGACAAAATAGTATAACGAAAATTACAAAGTTTTTTATTTCCGTTTGAAAGTGCTATAATAAGTGTATGAAGACAAAATTACTTTTAATTACCACAATGATTTTACAAGTCGTTTTGACAATTTCATCATCTGAGGTATGCTTTTTTTGCTTACATCAACCGAAAGTGCCGGAGAACTTGAATAAATTTTCGAAGATTAAATAATTATGTTCCAAAATTTAAAGACGAGTTTAGTGCAAAATATGGTAAATAACGGCATGATAGATAAGGAGGATGCCGAACTATATTGCTTTGGGTTTGATACGCTGAAGATATATTTGTATGCGATTGTTATTACGCTGGGGATTGGTTTTGTGATGCATTCCGTTGTGGAAAGTATCGTTTTTCTGATTGCCTTTAAATTACTCAGGACAACAGCAGGCGGATACCATACATCCAATTATTTAAGATGCTTTTGTGCATCGAGCGTTTTGTTGACCGTTGCGTTAGAAATAATTAAGTATAATAAATACTTTTCATTATGGGTTATTCTGTTGATAGTATTTATTAATATTTTGATGGTATTTCTGTTGGCTCCGTTGCCAGATGATAATAAACCACTTAGTCCAAAGGAACGGGTATACCATAAGAAAAAATCGCGGATTGTAGTTATTCTGGAATCTGTGTTCATTCTTGTAACTGTTTTTTGTAACAAGACAATGGCAGTAACCGTACTTATGGCACAGGTATCTGTTACACTGTTATTGTTGTCCTGGGTAATTAAAAGAAAATTACAACTAAATAAGAAAGAGATTCAAGTATGAATCCCAAAGGCATCATTGCAAAATGGTGCCTTTTTTCTGCTTGAAAATACTGGTATGGATGATTAAGTTTACCATATGCTTGCAAAATGCTTAAGTTTATTATAAAGTATTGTATAGCAGATTGACACAATAGTATAATGCATACAAATGAGGTGAACGACATGATTACGATTGCTGCTTGTGATGACAAAGAACAGGATTTACAGAAGTTAATAGAGTATATTGACAAAGAGTTTACAAGACTTCAGGTGCAGTATAAAATCATACCGTGTTCCAATGGTCAGGATTTACTGTATGTGCAGGATGAAGTGGGTAAGTTTGATATTGTTTTTTTGGATATAGAATTGGAACGGGATAATGGGATTGAGGTGGCACAGGAATTAAAAAAGAATAATCCCTGCTGTCAGATAATATTTGTTTCGGGGTACAATCGATATTATAAGGAAGCGTTCCGTGTCCAACCCTTTCAGTTTGTTGATAAGCCGATTAAGAAAGAGGAAATTATTCAGGTCATTCAAGATGTGGCTGAGGTTGTTATAGACAATGATGAGGTGTTTTCTTTTGAATATAAGTGGCAGCAATACCGTATTTTATTAAAGGATATTCTCTATTTTGTGAGTGATTCCAGAATGATTTTTTTGTTTACACAAGATGGAAAGAAATATGAGTTTTACGGAAAATTAAGTGATGTGGAAGAGGATATTAATAAACAGACGGATACCTTTCTAAGGGTACATAAGTCTTACTTAATAAATATGACTTATATTAAAATATTTAACAGCGAAAAGGTAATCATGCAAGATGATAAGGTCGTTCAGATTAGTACGAGAAAACGAAAAAGTGTTATGGAAGCATATATGAGATATGCTTTATAATGAAAAAGTGCTCGTCTGAGCACTTTTTTTATGTATGAAGCAAAATAAACAATAAAATAAAAGAATATACAAATTGGATTGTTTATTATATTGGTGTATATTGAATTTCAAAATAATGATAATGTAACTAAATTGTAACAATTTTATAATCCTTTTTAAAGTTATCAGACATTTTTTGAATAAATCTCACCATTTTGCATTAAAATTATAGTTGAACAGGGAAAAAGTTGAGAATAATGTACAAAAAAGATAAAGAAAAATCAAAAAATACTTGCAATGTTGTTCAATATGTCCTATAATAAGAATGCATTAAATAAGGGACCTATGCTGCGTGTGCAGCTTTAGATTCTTGTTACGATAAAGGTAATGAGAATTATAGATCAAAGGTTCAACCAATGTAAAGGAGGTTCTGTTTTTTAGGATACATAACTTAATAACGTGTGTTCACAAAACTGAACCCCAAAACAACATTTTTAAAGGAGGGTTTTTTGTGAAAAAAATCAAAAGTATTGTAGCACTTGTATTAGTGCTCGCGATGTCACTGACAATGTGGGGTTGCGGCAGCAAGGGCGGTTCTGACACTTCTGACGGAGGCGCTAAGACTGACTCTGAAGGAAAGACTGAGACTGCTGAAGTTAACGCAACTGATGATGGTACTGTATTAAACATCTACTGCTGGAATGAAGAGTTCCAGAGCCGTTTCAAAGATTACTACCCTGGATACACTGAGGATTCTAGCGATTCTTCTAAGGGTACTTTGAAGAACGATTTAGGTGAGTTCACTGTTAACTGGGTAATTACTCCTTCTAAGGACAATGCTTACCAGAACAAGTTGGATGAAGTACTTCCTAGCAACGCAGATGCATCTGCAGATGACAAAGTTGATATCTTCTTGATTGAGGCTGACTACGCATTAAAGTATGTTAATTCTGCAACTACTTTAGATGTTAACGCAATCGGTTTAACTGATGAGGACACTGCTCAGATGTACCCTTACACCAAGACTGTATGTACTAACACTGATGATGGTACATTAAGAGGTGTTTCATGGCAGGCAACTCCTGGTCTGTTTGCTTACAGACGTTCTATTGCTAAGGACGTTCTGGGAACTGATGATCCTGCAGAGGTTCAGAAGTCATTAGCAGGTTGGGATGAGTTCGATGCTACAGCTGCTAAGGCTAAGGAGAAAGGTTACTTCATGCTGTCTGGTTACGATGACTCTTACCGTACATTCTCTAACAACGTTTCTAAGAAATGGTTGTCAGATGATAATGTAATCCAGATTGATGATGCTTTATGGCAGTGGGTAGACCAGACTAAGACTTACACTGACAAAGGTTACAACAATGGTACTTCTTTATGGAGTGACGATTGGGCTAAGGATCAGAGTGAGGCTGGTAAGGTATTTGGTTTCTTCTACTCTACTTGGGGTATCAACTTCACACTGCTTGGTAACTCTTTAGCAGATGCTAAGGGTGAGGAGAAAGTTGGTAACGGTATCTACGGTGACTGGGCTGTATGTGAAGGTCCTGCTCCTTACTACTGGGGTGGTACTTGGATTTGTGCTGCAGCTGGTACAGACAACAAGTCTTTAGTAGCAGACATCATGAAAGTTTTAACTTGTGATGCTGAAGTTGCAACTAAGATCACTAACGATACTCAGGATTACACCAACAACAAAGAGGCTATGGACGCAATCGCTAACAGCGACTACACATCTGATTTCTTAGGTGGTCAGAACCATATTGCATTGTTCGCAGCTGCTGCTGACAAGATTAACATCTCTAACATGGGACCTGATGATCAGGGATTAAATGAGTCCTTCCAGGGCGCAATGAAGGATTACTTCACTGGTAACGCTACTAAGGACGAGGCTGAGGCTGCTTTCTACAAAGCTGCTGTTGAGAAATATCCGGACATCACTGCTCCTAAATAGGATTAGGGTATCGACGAGATATTGATTTTTTACATGCCTGTCTTATTAGGCAGGCATGTTTTTTAACCAAATTTTATAAGATGAGTGAAACACTCATCTTTATTATTATGAGGCTTTTAGCTGATTACGTGAGGTGAAAAGTATGGCTGCAACTCGTAGCAAAAAATCGAAGGTTGTTAGTTATACAAAATGGGGATACATCTTTTTGATTCCATTTTTTCTTGTGTATTTTGCATTTCAGATAATTCCGTTGGTTTCAACTATTTATAATAGTTTCTTTGAGAATTATTTGTCAGGATTAAATCAGATTGGCCCTAATTTTGTAGGACTGGATAACTATGTTGAATTGATTAAGACAGGTGACCTGCTGAAATATACAGGTAACACTCTTATTATGTGGATTGCAGGATTCATTCCACAGATTTTAATTTCATTATTGTTGGCTGTTTGGTTTGCAGATACTGGATGTAAACTGAAGGGCGAGGGATTCTTTAAGACGGTTATTTATATGCCTAACTTGATTATGGCATCTGCGATGGCTATGTTGTTCTTTACGGTATTTTCCAATATTGGACCGGTTAACCAGATGTTGAAGGGTATGGGTATTATAGACAATCCGTATGTATTTTTGGATCACACCAAGAGTGCCATTGCACTGGTTGGTACCATGAACTTCTTGATGTGGTTTGGTAATACTACAATTCTGTTGATGGCAGGTATTATGGGTATTGATACTTCTTTGTTTGAAGCTGCACAGGTAGATGGTGCAAATGGTTCTCAGACATTCTTTAGTATTACAATGCCTTTGTTAAAGCCGATTTTTGTATATGTATTGTTGACATCTTTGGTCGGTGGTATTCAGATGTTCGATATTCCACAGATCTTAACAAGCGGTGAGGGTACTCCGAACCGTACTACAATGACACTGATTATGTATTTGAACAAGCATTTGTTTAGCAAGAACTACGGTATGGCAGGTGCACTTTCAGTTATGCTGTTTATTGTAACTGCTATTCTGAGTTTAATTGTTTATCGTGTGACTGTTCAACCAGATGAATATTAGAAGGAGGACGTTTCGATGGCGAAAAAGAAAGAGAGAAGTTTGTCTCAGCACATGGCAGCTAAGAAGACAGTCCGTTATATTGTTCTTATTCTTCTTACAATCATCTGCTTATTTTCATTTTATATTTTGATTATTAACTCAACCCGTGCACATGCAGATATTACCAAAGGTTTCTCTGCTCTGCCAGGTACTTGGTTTTTAGACAATATGAGAAATTTGCTGAAAAATGGTAACTTACCGGTTCTTCGTGGTATGATTAACAGTTTGATTATTTCAGCAGGTACCTGTATATTGTCTACATATTTCTCTGCTCTTACTGCTTATGCAATTCATGCATACGATTTTAAGGGTAAAAAGGTTATTTTTACATTTATTCTGGCGATTATGACGATTCCTACTCAGGTTACTGCATTAGGTTTTGTTAAGTTCATGAACCAGTTAGGATTAATCAATAACTTCATTCCGTTGATTGTTCCTTCTATTGCAGCTCCTACTGTATTCTTCTTTATGAAGCAGTACATGGAGAGTTCATTACCGCTGGAGATTGTAGAGGCTGCCCGTATTGATGGTGCAGCGGAGTTCAGAACATTTAATTCCATCATTATTCCGATTATGAAGCCGGCTATTGCAGTACAGGCCATCTTCACATTTGTAACTGCATGGAATAACTACTTTACTCCAAACTTGTTACTGTCTAAGACGCAGATGAAGACATTACCAATCTTAATTGCACAGTTGCGTAGTGCAGATTACCTGAAGTTTGATTATGGTCAGGTGTATATGATGATTTTCTTGTCTATTATTCCTGTTGTAATTGTATATATTCTTCTGTCTAAGAATATTATTCAGGGTGTTGCCGTAGGTGCGGTTAAAGGTTGATTTTATTACGATTTATGGAAAGAGCAGTCTTTTGGCTGCTCTTTTTTTGCGTATAAAAAAGGGTTTTTGAAAAATATGTAGAATATTATAAGTGGCGGGATTTTTTTGATTTTGATTTGATTAGGAATAGAGATGTTATATAGAAATGTGGATGAATAAGGCGGGGATATTATGACAATACGGGAAAAACAGGAACAGTGGGAGCGGGATTACCTTTCTTCCTATGCTTCCCTTAGTTGCAATTCGCTGGGCAGGGATGAGGAGGAACCACAATGTGACATTCGAACTGTCTACCAGAGGGATAGAGACCGGATTTTGCATTCTAAGGCTTTTCGAAGACTGAAACATAAGACTCAGGTTTTTTTGGAACCGGAAGGAGACCATTACCGTACCCGGCTGACCCATACTCTCGAGGTCGCGCAGAATGCCAGGACGATTGCTCGGGCATTGCGTTTAAATGAGGATTTGACGGAGGCGATTGCCTTGGGACATGATTTGGGACATACTCCTTTTGGACATGCAGGAGAGCGAACACTGAATGAACTTTCTTCCAGAGGATTTCACCACAACGAGCAGAGTATCCGGGTGGTGGAGCGCTTGGAAAAAAAAGGAAAAGGGTTGAACTTGACGAGGGAAGTACGCGATGGAATTTTAAATCATCAGACAAAATCGACTCCGGCAACTCTGGAAGGACAAATTGTAAGGCTGTCAGACAAGATTGCTTATGTGAATCATGATATTGATGATGCCATTCGTGCCAATATATTAAAGGAAGAAGATTTACCGCGGCAATACACGGATGTTTTAGGGCATTCGGTTCGTTCCCGGATTAATACGATGATACATGATATTATTTTGAATAGTGAAAATAAAAGTGATATTTGTATGTCCGAGGAAGTAGGAGGGGCCGTGATGGGGTTGCGGCAGTTTATGTATAAAAGCGTATACACTAATAAGGTTGCAAAGGCGGAAGAAGGGAAAGCCCAAAAGTTGATTGCGGAATTATTTCATACCTATATGGAGCATATAGAACTACTTCCGGAGGAATATATTCATATGGTCGAGCATGACAGCGAGGACAAAGAGCAGGTGGTGTGTGATTATATTGCGGGAATGACGGACCGCTTTGCAATACATAGTTTTCAGCAGATTTATGTACCGCATGCATGGAGCAATGAATGAGAATTGATTATAATATATGAAAGGAGGCACAATATGTATTATTCCGAGGAAGTGATTGAAGAAGTCAGAAGCCGTTCGGATATTGTAGATGTTATTGGTAACTATGTACAGTTGAAGAAAAAAGGCAATTCCTATTTTGGATTGTGCCCGTTTCATAATGAGAAAACAGGTTCCTTTTCTGTAAGCAGGGATAAACAGATGTTTTACTGTTTTGGCTGTGGAAAAGGAGGAAGTGTATTTACCTTTTTGATGGAATATGAAAATTATACTTACCCGGAAGCGATTGAGTATTTGGCAGGTCAGGCAGGGGTGGAACTCCCCAAACAGGAATTGACTGAGGAACAAAAGCAAATGGCGGATTACCGGGCAACACTCAGAGAGATGAATAAAGATGCAGCCAATTATTTTTATTGTCTGCTCCGGCGGGAGCATGGCAGGAAGGGGTATGAATATTTCCAGAATCGAGGGATTATGGATGAGACGATTGCCAAGTTTGGACTGGGGTATTCAGATATATACAGAGATGATTTGTACTGTTATTTGAAACAGAAAGGATATACGGATTCTCAACTGCGGGATTCTGGTCTGGTGGAAATAGATGAGCATGGAGGACATGACAAATTCTGGAATCGTGTCATGTTTCCGATTGTAGATATGAATGGTAAAGTGATTGGATTTGGTGGTCGGGTAATGGGAGATGGTGAGCCCAAATACCTAAATTCCAGAGAAACTGCTTTGTTTGAGAAGAAAAAGAATCTTTACGGCCTTCATTTGGCAAGGAGGTCGAAGAGACAGGGATTTATTTTGTGTGAAGGATATATGGATGTAATTTCCATGCATCAGGCGGGATTTGACAATGCGGTTGCTTCTTTGGGAACTGCTTATACCGAGGAACAGGCCCGCTTGTTGAAGCGTTACCGCAATTATGTATATTTGGCGTATGACAATGATGGGGCGGGACAGAAAGCAGCATTGAGGGCAATCGAAATATGCCGGAATGTGGATTTGCCAGCCCGGGTTATTTCCATGGCACCGTATAAAGATCCGGATGAGTTCATAAAAAATCTGGGAGCAGAAGAATATGAAAAACGGCTTCAACAGTCTATCAGTGGTATTATGTTTGAACTACAGGTACTGGCTCAACAATACCGGTTAGAAGACCCGGAGGAGCGAACCCAGTTTCAGAGAGAAATGGCAAAACGCCTTGCAACTATAGGGGATGTCTATGAGAGAGAGAATTATATTGAAGCGGCAGCTGCGCAATACCAGATGAATCCCAGGTCTATTTTGAATATGGTTAACCGAGTTGGGGAGCAACAGCAAAAGACTGCAGGATACGAGAGGCTTCAGGAAGAGGACAGGCAGAATCACAGGCGGGAAGTGGAAAAGGCAAAGGATGGAAAATTGTTACAGGAAAAATTGTTGCTGACATGGATTGCAAACCAGCCTGCTGTTTGGAAGAAACTGGATGGAATTGTAATACCAGAGGATTTTTCCAACGAACTGACCCGGGAAATCATGAACCAGTTTACCAGACAGGTACAAAATACTGGTACAATCAATCCTGCGGAGATGATTGATGCATTTCCGGATGTGGAACAGCATTCTAAAGTAAGTGCTATTTTAAATGAGGAAGTTCGGTTTGAAGGTTCCGAGGAAGAGGACCCTGGATTGAAGAGAGAGTTTGCCAATAAGGCAATCACAGAAACCGTTCGCAGAATTAAGGAGGAGAGCCTGAACCGGCAGATGAAGGAAGTCACAGAGTCCCAGATGGAATCTGGAGAAAAAAGCAGGCGTTTCCTTGAACTGATGGAGCAACAGCAGAAACTAAAAAATTTGTATATAACCCTTGACAATGGTTAAAATACATATAATACAAAAGGGTAGAAAAGAAAGGTATGGTAGAATGGCAGAGAAAAAAGCGAAAAAAACAACAGAAGAAACATTGAATGAGAATCTTGAGAAAGGTAAGAAGACAGACGTGAAAAAAGAAACTGCAAAAAAGGAAACCAAGAGTAAAAAAACGACTTCTTCTGCAAAGACAGAGAGCAAGAAAAAGACAGTAAAGGCAGAAGAGACTACATTGGAAGAAATAGAGCGTTTGGAGCAGTCAGAAGCACAGGCAGAATTTGAGGATGAGTTAGAGGATGAAGTTCTGTTAGAATCGAAATTTGAATTTGATGCTCCCATTGATGAAAAAGTGGAAAAAGAAAGTGCCAGTGAAGAAAACCAGGCGAGATTCATAATTGTACTGAATGAGATGGTGGAAAAGGCAAAGAAAAAGGGTGGTGTAGTAGACCGGGAATTTGTCAACAATGAGTTGAAGGGCATTGTGTACACCAGTGCAATGCAGTTATTACTGTTTGAGCGTTTTGAAAAGGAAAACGTGACGGTTCTGGATTTGGACAAAGATGATGACATTCTGCTGGAAGGCGACGAAGACACGATTGTAGAAAATATTGATTTGTCGGTGCCAGATGGAATCAGCATTGAAGACCCTGTGCGTATGTACCTGAAAGAGATTGGTAAAGTTCCATTGCTGAGTGCAGAGGAAGAAATTGCGCTGGCAAAGGCAATGGAAGCGGGAGATGAGCGGGCAAAGAAAAAACTGGCAGAGGCAAACCTGCGTCTTGTTGTCAGCATTGCCAAACGCTATGTAGGTCGTGGAATGCTCTTTTTGGATTTGATTCAGGAAGGAAATCTGGGATTGATTAAAGCGGTAGAGAAGTTTGATTACCGTAAGGGATATAAGTTTAGTACCTATGCTACCTGGTGGATTCGTCAGGCAATCACGAGAGCGATTGCAGATCAGGCCCGTACGATTCGAATTCCGGTTCATATGGTGGAGACCATCAATAAACTGATTCGGGTGTCCCGTCAGTTGTTACAGGAACTGGGTAGAGAGGCAACGCCGGATGAGATTGCCCGGGAAATGAAGATTCCGGTGGAACGAGTGCGGGAGATTTTGAAAATTTCTCAGGAACCGGTTTCTTTGGAGACTCCGATTGGTGAGGAGGAAGACAGCCATCTGGGTGATTTCATTCAGGATGAGAATGTACCGGTTCCGGCAGAAGCAGCAGCATTTACCTTGTTAAAAGAGCAGTTGGATGAGGTGCTGGATACGTTGACAGAACGAGAGCAGAAAGTGTTAAAACTGCGTTTTGGACTGGATGATGGAAGAGCGCGTACACTGGAGGAAGTAGGTAAGGAATTTAATGTTACAAGAGAGCGAATTCGTCAGATTGAAGCAAAGGCATTGCGCAAGTTAAGACATCCCAGCCGGAGCCGTAAATTAAAAGATTTTTTGGATAACTAAGGAGAGGTCATGGAACTGTCTTATAGAATGACACAAATTGCAGAATGCGTTTCGGCGGGAAACCGTCTGGCAGATGTGGGGACAGACCATGGTTTTATTCCCATTGCTTTGGTGTTGCAGGGAGAAATTCCCAGTGCCATTGCTATGGATGTAGTGGAAGGACCTCTGGAACGGGCACGAGAACATGTCGCCCAGTATCATTTGGAAGAGAAGATTACTTGCCGTCTCAGTGATGGGTTGAGTGAATTACAGCCGGAAGAAGTGGATTCCATTGTGATTGCCGGAATGGGTGGCGATTTGATGCGCCGTATTTTGAAGCGGGGGGCTAGGAATTTTTCGGGAAATAAAGAACTCATATTGCAGCCCCAGTCGGAATATTATAAAGTACGCCGAATTCTCCACGAAATGGAGTACCGTATAGTGGAGGAACGTTTTTTTCTGGATGAAGGGAAATATTATAATGTAATGAAAGCACTTCCTGGAAAAGAGTGCTATGACAGGGAAGTGGATTACCGCTATGGGAAATTGCTGTTGCAAAAACGGAATTTGGTTTTAAAACAGTTTTTACAAAACAGGTTACGAACATTAGCAGAAATAGAGCAACAGATATGCAGCCACACAGATGGGAATCTGTCTGACAAAGCCCGGAATCGGCTAGAGGCGGTTAAGGAGGAACAGGGGTGGATTATGGATGCGCTTGTTGCGTATGAAGACGTACCCTAGAGGAATAGAAAAGGAGGATGGCAAACGTTGAAATGCATAGATGTAATACAGGTGTTACAGCGGTTAAGTCCGCCGGAGTATGCATGTAGTTGGGACAATGTGGGGTTGCTGGTTGGGCACGAAGAACAGGAAGTACATAAAATTTTCGTTGCTTTGGATGCCAGTATGGAAGTGGTAGAACAGGCGGTGCGACAGGGGGCAGACCTTCTTGTGACTCACCATCCCATGATTTTTCATGGAATCAAGCAGGTTACGGACCAGACACCGCTGGGAAAAAAGATTTTGCTGTTGGCGGAAAATCATATTGCATATTTTGCCATGCATACCAATTTTGATATTAAGGGGTCTATGGCAGAGTTGGCTGCCCAGGCATTGGAATTAAAAAATACGCTTCCTCTGGAAGTAACCTGCCAGCAGGAAGAATGTCCGGAAGGAATTGGAAAAATCGGGGACTGGAAAGAAGAGACGACAGTCGCACATATCGTGGAGCGGGTCAAGAAAGAATTTCAATTAGACACGGTTATGGTGTATGGTGATTTGCAGCAATCGGTTCGTCGGGTTGCCATTTCACCAGGCTCTGGAAAAAGTATGATTACTCCTGCGTTGAATCAGGGGGTCCAGGTACTGATTACCGGAGATATTGGGCATCATGAAGGTATGGATGCAGTAGAGGCAGGATTGTGTGTGATTGATGCCACCCATTATGGACTGGAACATATATTTACTCCCTTTCTGGCTGCCTATTTAAAGGAACAGGGCATAGCGGCAGAGGTAGAGGTTTGTTCTACAAGTAGTCCCTGTCAGTTTATTTAAGTATATGTGGAACGTGGAAAGGAGTTTAAAACTATGATTCGAATCCGATTAAAAAATGGTACTGAATACGAAAAAGACTATGAGAAATTGACATTAAAACAACTTGCAGATGAGTACCAGAAGGAATATACAGCAGAGATTGTGCTGGGGTATATTGATGGAAGGCTGGCTGAACTGGGAAAGGAGATTCCCGATGGCAGTCTGATACAGTTTGTGACGACGGGGGATGATATTGGTCAGCAGACATATCGAAGAAGTACTATTTTGCTTATGCTCAAAGCCATGGATGAGATTACCCGGGAAAAAGAAAGGGTAAGAGTAAGCGTGAATTATTCGATTCATCATGCACTGTACTGTGAACTTATGAATTCCGGGGAGACCACTGTGACCCAGAAATTATTGCAGGAATTAAAAGAAAAAATGCAGGAATTGGTGGAACGAGATGTCCCCATTGTGAAGAAAAATGTAGACACCCATGAGGCAGTCCAACTGTTTCACGAGCGGGGAATGGAGGACAAGGAGCAGTTATTTCGTTACCGCCGGGTGTCCAAAACAAATTTGTATTATTTGGAAGATTATGTGGATTATTTTTATGGCTACATGGTGCCCTCTACCGGGTATTTGAAATATTTTGATGTGATTCCCTATGAATCCGGCTTTATGTTGCTGCTTCCTGTGAAGGCGGAACCGAACCGGATTCCCCAGTTTCGTCCCCAGCCAAAACTGTTCCAGGTGTTAAAGCAGGCAGAGCAGTGGGGAGATATGCTGGAAGTGGGAACGGTAGGTGCACTGAACGACTTGATTTCCCGCGGAGAGATGAAGGAAATGATTCTTGTTCAGGAAGCGCTGATGGAAAAAAATATAGGCAATATTGCCAATCAAATTGCAGAACAAAAAAAGAAAGTAGTTCTGATTGCAGGTCCGTCTTCTTCTGGAAAAACTACTTTTTCCCACCGGCTTTCTATACAGCTTCGTGCAAACGGTCTGCATCCACATCCTATTGCCATGGACAATTATTTTGTCAACCGGGAATTTACCCCGCTGGATGAGGAGGGGAATTATAATTTCGAATGTATTGATGCTATGGATGTAAAACAATTTAATGAAGATATGAAAAATCTGGTGGAAGGACGTACCGTTGAGATGCCTACTTTTAATTTTAAACTGGGCAAACGGGAGTACAAAGGAAATACGAAAACACTGGGTAAGGAAGATGTTCTTGTAATCGAGGGAATTCATGGTTTGAATCCAAGAATGTCAGAATGTCTTTCCGACGATGATAAGTTTCGAATTTATATCAGTGCGTTGACGCAGTTAAACATTGATGAGCATAACCGGATTCCGACTACAGACGGAAGACTCATCCGGAGGATTGTACGGGATGCTCAACACAGAGGGACTTCTGCGAAGGATACGATTGCTATGTGGCATTCGGTGAGACGCGGGGAAGAGGAAAATATTTTCCCCTATCAGGAAAATGCGGATGCTATGTTTAATTCCGCTTTGATTTATGAACAGGCAGTATTAAAGCAGTATGCGGAGCCATTGCTGTTCGCGATTCCGAAGGACTGTGCGGAATACCAGGAGGCAAAACGGTTGATGAAGTTCTTTGATTATTTTCTGGGAGTGGAAAGTGCTCCGATTCCCAATAATTCTATTATAAGAGAGTTCATTGGTGGCAGTTGTTTTCAGGTATAAATCTGATAGGAAGGCTTGCGGGATTTTTAAAAATGTGATAGTATGTCAAACAATCGGGTCGGACAAATGGTCGCGGCTGCCAGGCCGAAAGGTGGCAGGTGAGGAAAGTCCGGGCTTCACAGGGCAGGGTGCCGGATAACGTCCGGTGGAGGTAACTCCCAGGCTAGTGCAACAGAAAACAACCGCCAGTTGAAACTGGTAAGGGTGGAACGGCGAGGTAAGAGCTCACCGCCATTCTGGTAACAGGATGGGCAGATGTAAACCCCACTTGAAGCAAGACCGAGTAGAGAACAATGCGGCGGCCCGTCGCGTTCTCAGGTGGGTCGCTTGAGCTGTCTGGTAACAGGCAGCCTAGATAGATGACCATTCAATGACATAACCCGGCTTACCGTCCGGCCCGATTTTATTCTTTTTATTTTCTGTTTTTAATAGACGTTTTAGTGGCATTAGACCATCATCTAATATTCGAAAAAATACATAAATTCGTCACATAAAAGGTAATGACAAATGCGGGGAAAAGTAGTACAATAAAAATAATATAAAAGAGCGAGAAATTTTTTTAAAATTTAGAAGAAAGGGGGAATTGACATGGGTTTTGCCAGTTCGAGAATGAGTCTTATGGAAATACAGGATTATTTGGCAGAGCATTTGCGGGAAGTTCATGTAATCTGTGATTTGGAATTGTCGGAAGAGGATTACCGGTATTTGTCCACGAAGGTGAAGATGCTGTTTCAGTTTGCCAATGACAATAATATTGTGGACGATTACAAATTGTCTATTGTGGTTTATTGGGTGTTTTCCATGGTTTACTGGGATAAGCAGAATCTGGGACGACTGGAGATGGAACAGTTATTTGAAGGACTTCCCCAGTATAAGAAGAAGTACTATTTAGATGTTTGTATGGAAGCCTTTGATGAATATGGAATATATAAGTACCCGGTGAATTACAACATTCCGATTTTGCAGGCGAAAGCAATTATTGCCCGGCATGCCGGCGTTCCCCGTGAAGAGCAGGAGGAAGTATTCTCTGTCATCAGCAGATATTTGGAATGCAATCTGGTAGCAGATATGGTGGAAGCGGTTATGATGGAATTACCGGAACGGACACAGACTATTTTCTGTTGCTTTGATGATCAGACGAAGCAGAAAGTGATTCTGGATATTCGTAATCTGATGATTACCTGCATTAAGGGCGTGGAATCCAAGAAACACTTTTTCGAGCAGCATCCCTATATTGCCCGTAATCTGTTGGAGGGTGTGCTGAGATGGTGTGACCAGCAGCAGAAGTTGCTCAGTATGCTTTCCTGATGGGAAATGGGAGTTTTGTTTTGAAACGAAATGTATTTTGAATCTTCGTATGGATAGTAGCGTGCTGTCTTTACGAAGATTTTTTTGTAAGAAATAATTAAACATTTGCAGGAAAGATTATGCTATACTATTACAATAATAGGATGGACAGGAAACAGACATAGAAAAGAGGAACAGAATGGAGAAGGAAACAGCCAGAAAAAGAATACTTATGGTGGATGATGATGTGGAGATTGCACAACTCTGTAAGATTTATCTGGAGGATGAAGGATACGAGGTGTTGCTGGCATACGATGGTCTGGAGGCGCTGGGCATATATGAGACGATGCCGGATATCAAACTTTTGATTCTGGACATTATGATGCCGAAACTGAGTGGGATTGAAGTTTGTGAGTATATTCGTAAGAGAAGTTCCGTACCGATTATATTTTTGAGTGCTAAGGCGGAGGATACGGACCGGATTGCGGGATTTTCCTATGGTGCTGATGATTATTTAACCAAGCCGTTTAATCCTTTGGAATTGGTAGCCAGAGTCAAGTCCCAGTTGCGTAAATACGATTTTATGGTTTCGGAGGAGAAGGAGAGTTCCAATGTGATATGTATTCGCCAGGTGAGGATTGACCCCGATGCCCATCGGGTGTTTGTCAATGAAAAGGAGGTTTCTCTGACTCCGATTGAGTTCAATATTTTGTTTTTGTTGGCGAGTCATCGGGATCATGTATTCAGTGCAGAGGAAATTTTTAAAAAGGTGTGGAAGGAAGAAATTTACGAGGTAAATAATACTGTAATGGTACATATTCGTAGAATTCGGGAGAAGATTGAAGACAATCCTAAAAAACCCACCATCGTAAAAACAGTATGGGGGGTTGGATACCGAATTGAAAGTTAGAGGAATAGACAGTATTGCTGTCAGATTGTCACTCTATGCGGCAGTCAGCATGATATTGACAGTATTGACGGAGTTACTGCTTCTTTTATTTTTAGCCTATATTCGTGGCAAGAATATATTTATTACAGAACAGATGGGGAGTGGTATGCGTTCTGATGTGATAGCGGCGATATTGGAAGGGCGAGAGAAAATGGCGATTTTCCGCATTACCAGCCATAATATTTGGAATGTAGTGATTATTGTAAGTATGATGGTACTTTTATTTTTACTCTATTACATTCTGATTACCCGGCCAATCGTGGATGAGGTGCGGATTCTACTGACAGGACTTCACACTATGAAGAAGGGAGATTTGACGGTTGATTTTCCTGTTCGAAGTCAGGATGAACTGGGAGAGATGGCAGCGGCTTTGAATGAAGTGCAACATGCGATTGTGCGGGTACAGCAGCAGGAACGTGAATTGGAGCACACCAAGGATGAATTGATTACCAATGTGGCGCATGATCTGCGAACGCCTTTGACTTCGCTGAAGGGATATGTGGATTTGCTGGCGAAGGAAGATTTGACGAAGGAACAGAGGGAGAAATATACCAGAATTCTCGTATCCAAGACAAACCAACTTCAGACTTTGATTGAAGCTCTTTTTGAATATACTCAGTATTATGGTGGAGAAGTGCGGTTCTATATGAAACCGATGAATATGAGTTGTTTTATGGAACAGATGACGGATGAATTTTACCAGGATTTTTGTAATGCAGATTTGCGCTGCGAGACGCAGATTGAACAGGAACTTTATGTCAATGGAGATGGAGACAAGTTGGCGAGGGCATTTAACAACATATTTGCCAATGCAATCAAATACGGCAAGGATGGGAAATTAATCCGGGTTTCTGTAAGGGAAGACAGGGAGAAGAGGGAAGTGGTAATAGAAGTAGTTAATTATGGAATTCTCATTGATTCCAAAGATATTGAACGGCTCTTCGAGAAGTTTTACCGGGTGGAAGAATCCCGCTCTATGAATACAGGAGGTAGCGGACTTGGTCTGGCTATTACCAAAACGATTATAGAACGTCACAGGGGAAAGGTATGTGCGGTGAGCAATGAAGAGGGAACGATGATACAAGTCCGGTTACCGGAATTCAGAAAGGATGCTTACAATGCAGAAAGTATGGAATAAAATTGCGAATCAGAGAAAATGGTATTGTGTATTGCTTTTTCTTTTGTGCTTTTTCTGTTTTGGGCAGATGGAGACGAAGGCAGAAGAGACAGAGGAGAAAGAAGTTTTTTTTGTGAATCTTGATTTTGGGATTAAGGGTAATCTGAAAGTATGCGAGAATACTCCGGTAACTGTGGAAATATGCAGTCAGAATTCTGATTTTGATGGCACGATGCAGATAGTGGTGCAAATTGACGAATATTCCAATAAGACGGCTTATGAGCAGAAGATTTCTCTCAAGAAAAAAGAAACAGCAATATATGAAATGGTGATTCCCAAGCAGTATTACAGCATTTCCTATAATTTTCGCATTCTCGATGAAAAGAATCGAACAGTGTATAGTAATCCATGTTCGAATTATAGTGTAATTGACTTTCATGGAGCAGTTATGGGTGTGGTTTCAGATTCTGTAGAGCAGTTTGAGAATTTGGATGATTATACCATTTCGGAAAAACCGGAAGTGAAAAATAAACTGGTTTATTTGGAAACTGAAGAACTTCCCGAACAGCAGAGCAGATGGAATGAGTTGGATTACCTGTTAATGGATGAAGCGGTAGTAGAGGAACTGACCCCAGAGCAGACACAGTCCATGAGAGAATGGGTGCAGAATGGGGGGGCAGTCATTCTGCTGACAGAGGAGAATGTAACTTTACCAGAGGAAGAGCAGCAGTCGACAAACGATGTGACAGTTGTAAAAGAGGATTTGTTTGATGGGCAGATTGCAGTTCTTTCGAAAGAGGAATGGAACGCTTCACGGGAAGAGAATAGGGAACAGATGGTGGATGCTCTGTTTTCTGCTTTCCCTGAAAAAAAGCAGGAATTGCAGCATATAGCAGAATGGGAAAATAACTATACAGATTATACAGGTCTGCTTTCTTTTTATGATGATTTTCAAAAGTTGCCTGTCTCATGGTATATGTTTCTTATGCTGTTCTATGTGCTTATGATTGGACCAGTTTTATATTTATTCTTTAAAAGGAGAAAAAAAAGGGAATACCTCTGGTTTGGAATTGGGGGAATGGCAGTGTTGTTTGCTATAGTGGTGCTGGCAGGTTCCCGTAGAAACCGGGTCGAGGAGCCGGTGGTGACGACTTTGACCGTGTTTAACAGTGCAAATCAGGAGGATGCTACCGTGTACTCTCAGATACAGTCACCGGATAACGGAACAGTAACCGTGGAATTCCAGGACAATATAACGAATATGTTGTCTATGCAGGATCCCTATACGGAGGAGGCGACTGGTCTTGTCGACTGTAGAATCAGTCAGA
>JAQXNR010000188.1 GCA_029098105.1 Lachnospiraceae bacterium | reverse complement strand
CAAGCATCTATGTGAACCAGGTCCGTTTTCGAAACTCACCAGATTTCGGAAGTGTTGTGCAGGAATTAACAAGAACCATAAGCAGTTGCTTTGAGGCCGTCGGTACTTAGGTGCCGTATTTAAGGCACCTTATGTACCGTTACGAGCCGAAAGCAGCGCAAGCGTAACTGCGCTGGTTTGTTAATCCTGCACAACACTTAAAAATTTCTGTGAGTTTTACAATGACCTGATACCTAGTATATATTCCAAAATCAGTTTACCACAACTTCCATTTTATGGCAATTAACGAAAAGAGACAAAATGGAAAAAATCAGCTAAAGCCCGCCATACAAGAGCAAGCCAAAGCTGATGTCAACCAATGAATCTATATAAAATGAACAACATTTTTAACAATTCATCAAAAGGTATATGCTCCCTCCGAAGATACCTAAAATCACTGCAGGGTATCCAATAAAGCAAAGCATCCATTCAATCGAATTAAACGCAAACAATCTCACTGCAGTCCAGGCCAGTAATCCCATTACAGCAAATATAAGCGTATTCATTGTGAGAAAGGAGCGCACCTTTCTTTTTTCATTCCAATCTTTCGCCTTACAATAATTCCACAAATCTTCCATTTTCATCCACCTCCAAGTCCTTGCCATATTCTCACATGCACTTTTAAGACCTGTAATACTATATTATATGTAAATAAATAATTACGAAACATCGTGCTGTTGATGGATTTATCGGTTATTTTGTTTCGTAATTATTTATTGCACTTATTCTAGGATGAAAATGTAAAATCCATAATCTTATTTTGGTAAAATATGTGTAAAAATTAAGACCGGGTAGAAATTTTTTCTTCCCGGTCTTATTTTTTTATAATCTTATGCGGTTACTCCAGGTTGGTATATCCCATCAAATATTCATCTACCTCTCTGGCGGCTTCCCGTCCCTCGTGAATAGCCCATACTACAAGGGACTGTCCACGATGCATATCGCCTGCCGTGAATACATTTTCCACATTGGTTTTATATTGTCCCGGCTCAGTAGCCACATTGGTTCTTGCGTTTTGCTCTACACCAAAAGCCTTTGTGACATATTCCTGACTGCCTAAAAATCCAGCGGCAATCAGAACCAAATCTGCAGGGTATTCTTTTTCACTGCCTTCTATTTCCTTCATCTGCATGCGTCCACTCTGTTCGTCTTTCTCCCATGCCAGTTTTACCAGTTTCACCTTTGTCAGATTGCCCTGCTTATTCTTAATGAATTCCTTTACTGTAGTCTCATAAATTCTTGGGTCATGACCGTATACTGCAATTGCTTCTTCCTGACCATAATCTGTCTTTAACACCCGGGGCCACTCCGGCCACGGATTGGACTCTGCACGGCAGTTTGGCAACGGCGGCATCATCTCTACCTGTACCACGCTCTTTGCGCCATGACGTACCGCAGTTCCCACACAGTCATTTCCAGTATCTCCACCACCAATTACAATTACGTTTTTGTCTTTGCATTCAATATATTTTTTGTCCGCAAAGTTGGAATCCAGCAAACTCTTTGTATTAGCAGTTAAGAAATCCACAGCAAAATAAATTCCGTTAGCATCTCTTCCCGGAGCCTTAATGTCTCTTGGATTGGAAGCACCACAGGCAAGAATCACTGCATCATATTCTTTTTTCAACTTATCTGCCTTCACATCCTTACCTACGTTCGTTCCAGTTACAAAGGTAATGCCCTCTTCTTTCATAATACTGATTTTTCGGTCAATCACCTTTTTGTCCAGTTTCATATTAGGGATTCCATACATCAGCAGACCACCTACCCGGTCATTGCGCTCATACACAGTAACCTCATGTCCCCGCTGATTCAACTGGTCTGCAGCCGCCAGTCCCGCCGGACCAGAACCAATCACTGCGACTTTCTTTCCGGTGCGTACCTTGACCGGCTTTGCTTCTGCCCACCCCTTTTCATAGGCAGTCTCAATAATGGCGCGCTCATTTTCCTTTGTCGCCACCGCATCTCCATTTAAACCACAGGTACATGCCGCCTCACAGAGAGCCGGACATACCCGGGAAGTAAACTCTGGAAAACTAGAGGTTTTTTTCAGACGTTTAAATGCCTGCTCCCAGTTTCCGTGGTATACCAAATCATTCCATTCCGGAATCAGATTATGCAGTGGGCAACCGCTTGCCATGCCACCTAACATCATGCCAGACTGGCAGAAGGGGACTCCACACTCCATACAACGGGCACCCTGTAACTGCTGCTTTTCTTTGGAAAGCGGTATATGAAACTCATCAAAATTCTGAATTCGCTCTAACGGTGCGATTTCCTCACTGTTCTGCCGTTCATATTCTAAAAATCCAGTTGGTTTTCCCATGTTCGCTACCTCCTATCTCTTTGCATTTGCATAAAATGCTTCAATCTGTGCCTGCTCACTGCTAAGTCCTTTTTCCTCCATCTGTACAATGGTATTCATCATACGCTTGTAATCGTGAGGAATAATCTTTTTAAATTTCGGTAAATATTCACCAAAATTATCCAGTATCTTCTTACCCTTTTCAGAGTTGGTGTATGCCACATGATCACTGATGATTTCCTTCAATTCCAGAACATCATACTTGTCATTGACCGGTTCCATGGAAACCATTTCTTTGTTCAGTTTCATATATAAGTCACTGTTTTCATCCAGTACATAGGCAATTCCACCAGACATACCTGCCGCAAAGTTCTTTCCTACCGGACCTAACACAATCGCCCGTCCGCCAGTCATATATTCGCATCCATGGTCACCGGTTCCCTCTACAACAGCAGTTGCACCGGAATTACGAACACAGAAACGTTCTCCTGCAACACCATTTATATATACTTTTCCACTGGTAGCACCATACAATGCCACGTTTCCAATAATAATATTGTCCTCTGCTTTAAAAGCGGCTGATTTCGGCGGGTATACTACCAACTTACCACCGGACAATCCTTTTCCGAAGTAGTCGTTGCTGTCACCTACCAGTTCCAGAGTTAATCCTTTTGGAATAAAGGCACCAAAACTTTGACCACCACTTCCGTTACATTTTACAGTAAAGGTATCTTCCTCTAAGGTATCATAGTATTTCCGTGTAATCTCTGCTCCGAAAATCGTACCAAAGGTCCGGTCAATATTTGTGACATCCACTTCAATACTGCGCTTTTGCTTTTTCTCCAGTGCCGTCTTGAATTCCTTCATCAAAATTTGCTCATCCTTTGTCTTTTCCAATTCAAAGTCAAAGACATTTTTCTTATAATAAGGTGCGAGTTTGAATTCATTCACCCAAGGATTATTCAAAATTCTTGACAAATCCACTTTGTTCTCTGCCGCCTGCGGCTTCGCCTCCAGTAAATCAGAACGTCCCACCAGTTCATCCACAGTGCGGATTCCCAGTGCTGCCATATACTCTCTCAATTCCTGCGCAATGAATCGCATAAAGTTTACAATATATTCCGGTTTTCCGGTAAAACGCTTACGCAGTTCCGGATTCTGGGTTGCCACACCAACCGGGCAAGTATCCAGATTACATACCCGCATCATAACACAGCCCATAGTTACCAGAGGAGCAGTGGCAAATCCAAATTCTTCTGCACCCAGCATAGCTGCAATCGCAACATCCCGTCCAGTCATCAACTTGCCGTCCGTCTCAATAATGACCTTGTTCCGCAAATCATTCAGAATCAACGTCTGATGAGTCTCTGCCAAACCTAACTCCCAGGGAAGTCCTGCATTGTGAATAGAGTTTCTCGGAGCAGCACCAGTACCACCGTCATAACCGGAAATCAGAATAACCTGTGCCCCTGCTTTGGCAACACCCGCAGCAACTGTACCAACCCCGGCTTCAGAAACCAGTTTTACACTGATTCTTGCATTTACATTGGCATTTTTACAATCGTAAATCAACTGTGCCAAATCCTCAATGGAATAAATATCGTGATGGGGTGGTGGAGAAATCAAACCTACTCCAGGAGTAGAATGTCTTGTTTTCGCTACCCAGGGGTATACCTTCTTTCCTGGCAGATGTCCACCCTCTCCAGGTTTTGCACCCTGAGCCATCTTAATCTGGATTTCATCTGCGCTGACTAAATAACGGCTCGTAACACCAAAACGTCCGGAGGCAACCTGTTTAATCGCAGAGCATCGGTCCACTTTTTGTCCCTTCGTCTGCATACGTTCCAAATCTTCTCCACCTTCTCCGGAATTGGATTTTCCATGAAGCATATTCATAGCAATCGCCATCGTCTCATGAGCTTCCTGAGAAATGGAACCGTAAGACATTGCTCCGGTTTTGAAACGTTTTACAATCTCATCCACACTCTCGACTTTATTGATGTCAATTCCCTTTTTGGGGTATTTGAATTCCAACAGTCCTCTTAAATTGCAAGGTTCCATCTCTTCATTAATCAGACTGGTATATTCTTTGAATTTCTCATAATCACCAGTTCTCGTCGCAACTTGCAGCGCATGAATCGTCTGAGGATTATATAGATGTTCCTCTCCGCCGCTGCGCATTTTGTGCCATCCCATGGAATCCAATGTCAAAGGCTGATTTAATCCAAGCAAATCAAATGCTTTGGAGTGACGTACATCCACGTCCTTCTCAATATCATCCAGTGTAATACCACCAATGCGGCTTACCGTATTGGTAAAATATTTGTTAATTACATCAGAATCAATACCAATTGCCTCAAAAATCTGGGAACCCTGGTAAGACTGCAACGTGGAAATACCCATTTTGGAAGCAATCTTTACAATTCCACCCAAAATTGCTGAATTATAGTCATTTACTGCCGCATAGTAATCTTTATTCAGACTTCCCTCATCAATCAACTGCTTGATGGATTCCTGTGCTAAATAAGGATTGATGGCACAGGCACCATAACCCAGAAGTGTAGCAAAATGGTGTACTTCTCTCGGCTCAGCAGATTCCAGAATCATGGCAACAGAAGTTCTCTTTTTCGTTTTTACTAAATGCTGCTGCATAGCAGAAACTGCTAAAAGAGAAGGAATCGCCACATGGTTCTCATCAACTCCCCGGTCAGACAGAATAAGAATGTTCGCACCATCCCGATACGCTCTGTCTGTCTCAATAAACAAATGCTCTATTGCACGCTCCAGAGACGTATTTTTATAGTAGGTAATCGGAATGACCTCAACCTTCAATCCTGGCACGTTCATCGTCTTAATCTTCAACAAATCTGTGTTGGTCAAAATCGGATCACTAACTCTTAAAATGTGGCAGTTCTCCGCTTTTTCTTCCAGCAGATTACCATCCGTACCAATATACACCTCAGTACTGGTAATTACCTTTTCCCGGATAGCATCAATCGGCGGATTGGTAACCTGAGCAAACAACTGTTTAAAATAGTTGAACAAAGGCTGATGCTTTTTAGACAATACTGCCGAGGGGGTATCCACACCCATCGCCGCAATCGCTTCACTTCCATTTGCTGCCATAGGCAGAATGGATTCCTTCAATTCACCATAGGTATATCCAAAGGCTTTCTGTATACGAGCACGCATCTCATCATCATAC
>JAQXNR010000187.1 GCA_029098105.1 Lachnospiraceae bacterium | reverse complement strand
GAAAAAGTGCAGGAATTAAATGATCTTATCAATGTACTGGCATCTGGAATCGGTTCTCTTACCAATCCATCAAAGATAGCGGCTACATTTAAAAGTGTAATTCATTCCGACATTAGTCTAAACACAATTCGAATGTATATTGAATATTTAAAGGATGCGTTTGTTGTAAATGAAGTGAATCGTTACGATGTAAAAGGTAGAAAATATATTGGAACGCCATTAAAATATTATTTCGAAGATGTAGGACTCCGAAATGCCAGGCTTGGTTTCAGACAGGTTGAGGAAACGCATTTGATGGAAAATATTATTTATAATGAATTGCGGATGCGAGGGTTTCAAGTTGATGTGGGAGTTGTTACAAAAAGAATTCGAACAAAGGATGGAAGACAGGAGAAGAAGCAGTTGGAGATTGATTTTATAGCCAATATGGGTAGTAAACGTTATTATATCCAGTCGGCATTCTATTTAGCAAATGAAGAAAAAGTGAAGCAGGAAAAAGCCTCATTTTTAAATGTGAATGATTCGTTTAAGAAAATTATTATTGTAAAAGATGTGATGAATGTTCAGAGAGATGAATACGGAATTACGACAATGAGTATTTATGATTTTTTGTTGAATGAAAATAGTTTGGAGTTATAAAGGGGAAGATAGAAATAGGAATTACAGTAAGGTCATTGCATAAAAACGGAATTTTTGGTTATTCTATCAAAAAGGGGTGATAGAATAATGAAACAAAACCATAAAAAAATAAATTATGGATATTATGCCGCACTGGTTGTGGGAATTGTGGCTCTTGTTGTGCTGGTGGGTGTGTATACGACCCGGCAGAACATAGATGAAAAAGACCAGTATGTGGATTTGAGTTCTGGAAACGAGTCGCTTGCAGAACAATCAGGAGAGGAAAGTACAGCTTCAGTAGGTGCATCGGTAGCAGATGCCAGCAACAGTGATATGACAGATGCCAGCAACAGTGATGTAACCGATTCCAGTGACAGTGGTGTAGCAGATGCGGACAGTACAAATACGGATAATATTGGAAAAGCGGATTTGGCAAAAGCAGATACGCAAACATCAGAAACCGTTGAGACAGAAACAACGCAAGAGGAAAAAGATACCGGCGAAAACTCCGAAGATGCCAGTGAAACAGCGGCATCTGTGGCTTTTTCTTCAGATGCCCGGTTGAGTTGGCCGGTGCAGGGCTCAGTCATTCTTCCGTATAGTATGGATACGACGGTGTACTATAAGACGATTGACGCTTACAAGTGCAGTTCTGGCATGTTGATTCAGACAAAGGCGGGAACCAGCGTATATTCCGCGTATGGGGGTACCGTCAAAGAGGTGTACAGCAGCAATGAGTATGGGAAAATGGTCAGTGTGGACATTGGTGGTGGATATACAGCGATTTATGGACAACTGGCAGATGTTCAGGTAACACAAGGACAGCAACTTAGCCAGGGAACTGCCATTGCTACAGTTGCAGAACCTACCAATCTCTTTCGCGTAGAGGGAGCCAATCTCTATTTTGCTTTACAAAAAGATGGTGAGTATGTAAATCCAGAGAATTACCTGCAATAGAGACGTGCAAAGGGGCAGGTCTTTGTGACACAGTCGGAAAAACTGCATATACTAAAGCAAACAACATCCGTCATAAGAATTACAAGGCAAAACGATTTGTTATGGTTTGATGAAAAATAGGGAAGAAGTACGTTGATTTCGACGGGTGATAGAGGTAATTCTGTTGGGAGATTACCGGTTGGCAGGAGCAGGAAAAGACCTGCTCCTGTTTTAGTTTCGAGAAATAGCGTTGAAATTAAAGAATAAGTAATGCTATAATAGTTGCGAGGCGATGTAAAAATGGAGGAAAATTATACTTATATTCTGGAGTGCGCGGATGGCAGCCTTTACACAGGGTGGACAAACCATTTGCCAGAGCGGCTGTGTGCACACCAGAAAGGCACAGGAGGAAAATACACCCGCGTCAGACGCCCGGTAAAACTTGTGTATTATGAGACCTTTCCTACAAAACAGGAGGCGATGAGCCGGGAATGGCATATTAAGCGGTTACCCCGGTTGGAAAAGCAGCAACTGTTACAGCGGGAAATAGACCGGGAAAAGCGGGACTATATTCAGTATTGCAATGATTATACTAAGCAATTCCATACATAACCACAAAGTGGCAAATGCTTCCTGCCATAACAAATAAGTGGAAGATTTCATGGGTTCCAAAGTTCTGGTGGCGGCTGTTAAACAAAGGCAGTTTTAAGGCGTAGATGATGCCACCGATGGTATAAATAATACCACCTGCCAGAAGCCAGGCAAATCCACTGGCGGAGAGATTGTTAATGATTGGCGAAAAGGCCAGTACACAGGTCCAGCCCAGCAGAATGTAGAGGGTGGAGGAAAGCCATTGGGGACAGGTAATCCAGAACATTTTAAACAGAATTCCCAGAATGGAAATACTCCAAACAATGCTTAGCAGAATAAGTCCGGTTTTACCTTTCAGAACGATGAGGCAAATCGGTGTGTAGGAACCGGCAATCAGCACATAAATCATGGCATGGTCCAGTTTGCGCAAAATCCGATTAACCCGCTCGGAGATGTCAAAAGTGTGGTAAATGGTGCTGGCGGCATAGAGAAGAATCATGCTTACCATGAATATAACCAGAGAAAGTGTGTGGATGCCCGTTCCTTCGCCGCGGTATGCCTTTAAAATAAGTGGTGTTGCCGCAAACAAAGCCATCAACATGCCGATTAAATGGGTGATGGCACTTCCCGGGTCTTTGAATTTCCTTTTTGTAGTGGTAGTAGTATCCATAATAAAACCTCCTTACAGTGCTAATCTTAGCATTCCCGGTTGCTGAGGGAATTATTGAAAAATGACTATGTAAAATATATGAAATAGTTATTCAGAATATTATATGTAGTTTTAAAAACTACATGAACTATGGTTAGATACTAGCACAATGTATTTTTGTTTTCAAGCCCGAATTAAAAAAATTCACAAAGTATTAAAAAATAAACAGGAGTAATGTGTCGTGAAACAGAAGGAAAAGGTTATTATTTTATTGTCTACCTACAATGCAGAGAGATATTTAAGAGAACAGTTGGACAGCCTCCTTGCCCAGACCTGCCAGCCGGACGAGATTCTAATCCGGGATGACGGTTCTAAGGATGGGACAATAGAAATTTTGGAAGAATATTCAAAAAAGGCAGAAAACGTAACCTATTATATGGGGGAAAATCTAGGCGCTAAGGACAGTTTTTTGGATTTGGTCAAACATGCTAAAGACAGGGACTTTGCGTTCTGTGGATTTTGCGACCAGGACGATTACTGGAAGCCGGAAAAGATAGAACGGGCGGTAAAAATGCTGCAACAGGCAGGAGAGGGACCTGTGCTTTATTGTGGGAAAACCCAGTTGGTAGATGCAGATTTAAACCCTCTGCCAGAGCAGATTCATCGGCGGGTACGCCCTTCTTTTTATAACGCATTGGTAGAAAATGTGGTGACTGGTTGTACTACTTTGTTGAACCGTTCCATGTATGACCTTCTTCTTTCCTATATGCCCCGGTATTGTATTATGCATGACTGGTGGATGTATTTGGTGGCGTCCTGTCTGGGAAAGGTAGTATATGATGAAACCCCATATATTTTGTACCGTCAGCATGGAGACAATGTGATGGGGCTTGAGAGTCAGTACCATATGGAAATGAAAAACCGCATGGCAAAATTTAAGAGCCGCAAAAGCAATATTAGTATGCAGGCGGAAGAACTGGTGCGGCTGCTGGAAAAAAATAATATAGAACATCCAAAACAGGGAGAACTGGAAGAATGTCTTAAGACAGCCAGGTTACTGGCACATTATAAAGAAAGTATGAAAAGCCGTCTTATACTGGCGTTTGGACATAAAGTATTTCGTCAGAGGCGGATGGATGATGTAATATTCCGGGTATTATTTTTAATGGGGATGCGTTAGGCATCCCCACTTTATATTACAGTATTGTCTATTCTTTGCCGTTCCAGCAATAGGTGCACAGGTTTTCTGTCGGAATTCCCACAGATTCCAGCATGTCATCCAGCCGGTTGTATTGCAGTGTAGTGAAATTCAGTTCTTTTCGAATCTCTTCCACCATTTCTTTATATTTCGGTGAGTCTGGATGGGTGTATTCCTGTAAAACTTCATCCGGTACATCTTCTGTCCCTTCCAGCCGGGCAATGACTCTTCGGGTAATCAAATCCATTTCTGAAGAAGAGCGGGAGAAATTCAAATACTTACAGCCATAAACGAGAGGTGGGCAGGCAGGACGGATGTGTACCTCCTTTGCACCACTCTGGTATAGAAATTCGGTTGTTTCCCTAAGTTGTGTTCCCCGGACAATGGAGTCATCAATTAGAAGCAGACTTTTGTCTTTGATTAAATCGTGTACGGCAATTAATTTCATTTTGGCAATCAAGTTCCGCTTGCTCTGAATGGTGGGCATAAAAGAGCGGGGCCAGGTTGGTGTGTATTTAATGAAAGGACGGGAAAAAGGAATGCCGGAGGCGTTGGAGTAACCGACTGCGTGAGCAGTTCCCGAGTCGGGAACCCCGGCTACAATGTCGGGTTTGACGGTATCCCGTTTTGCGAGACAGGCACCGCAATTATAACGCATCTGTTCCACGCTCATTCCCTCATAGGAACTGGAAGGGTATCCATAATAAACCCAGAGGAATGTACAGATTTTCATTTCTTTGCCGGGTGCAACCAGAGTACGCACACCTTCCTGGGTGACAACAACGATTTCTCCGGGACCCAGTTCCCGGTAGTCTGTGTATCCCAGATTGCGGTAAGCAAAATCTTCAAAGGTTAAACAATAGGCACCCTCTTTCTGACCGATTACAAGAGGGGTTCTTCCGTACTTGTCCCGGGCAGCATAAATTCCCTTTGGAGTCAGCAAAAGCAACGTCAGGGAACCGTCTATGACTTCCAGCGCATGGTGAATTCCCTCAATTAGGTTGTCCTTCTGGTTGATGAGGGCGGCTACCAGTTCGGTAGGATTAATGTCACCGCCGCTCATTTCCAAAAAATGAGAATTGCCACCGCCAAAAATATCTTCTGCCAGTGCATCTGCATTGTTAATTTTACCTACGGTAGTAATGGCATAAGTGCCGTGATGGGAGCGTACAATCAGTGGCTGCGGTTCATAATCAGAAATACAGCCAATTCCCATATATCCCTCCATTTCCTGTACATCTTTGTCAAATTTTGTACGGAACGGAGCATTTTCAATGTTGTGAATGGAGCGGTCAAATCCTTTTTCTCCATACACTGCCAGTCCACCCCGCCGGGTACCCAGATGGGAGTGGTAATCGGTTCCAAAAAATAAATCAAACATACAGTTTTCTTTTGCTACAACGCCAAAAAATCCACCCATAAATAATCTCCTCGTTATTCATTTTAAAAATATTTTACCAGTCATTTTGCAAACTGGCAAGGGGGTGAAAAAGTTTAAAATAGATTCGTTTTTGGCTTCAAATTTATTCCTAACTGTGGTAAAATAATACCAATTATAGTGTACGGGAATATAGAGGCAGTTGGATGGGCTTTTGAGGCAGACCTCAGGTTTGCTTTTGAGCCACTATAGTGAATAATAAAATGAGGGATTAAAATATGGCAAAAGAGAAAAAAAGATGGACCATTGGATTCCTGGTAAGTGGAATTACAGACAGTTTTACAGAATATATGTGTCGTGGAGTGATGCGGGCTGCCAGAGATGCAGATGTGAATCTGGTGGTATTGCCGGGTAAGTATATTAACCGCGATTTGTCGGATGACCGGGAGATTCGGTATGAATACCAGAATAATACAATTTTTTCCTATGCCCGCAAGGACAATTTGGATGCACTTGTGATTGCGGCAGACTGTATTGGATGTCTGACAACGAGGGATAATGTGCAGCAGTTTTTGAAGGAGTATGACGATATTCCTAATGTTCTTCTGGCTTCTAAGGTAGACGGGTATGTCAGTGTGAATTATGATAATGAGAATGGAATCCGGGAGGGACTAGAGTACCTCATTGAGGAATTACACTGTCAGCGTATTGGAATGATTGGTGGGCCGGAAGACAATACGGATGCCCGGGAGCGCAAGGATGTGTATTTGCGCGTGATGGAGGAGTACCAGTTACCCTTTGAGGAGCGCTATTTCGTAGAAGGGAATCTGGCAAAGGATGAGTCGAATACAGCGGGACGCATTATGTTGGAGCGCAATCCGGACATTGAGGCGGTTTTTTGTGTAAATGATGATTCCGCGTTGGCGTTGTACCGTGAGATGGAGCAGCGGGGGCTGGTTCCGGGTAAGGATATTAAGATTTTCGGATATGATGATACACTGTATGCGGCAAAGGCGAAGCCGTCTCTGTCTTCTGTCAGTGCTGACCCTTCTTTGTTGGGACAGCGTGCACTGGAGATGGCAATCGAACATTTGGAGGGACGTGAGATTACAAGTGAGGTCTTGAAGACCCGATTAATAAAGCGCAATTCCCTGCGTTCTTCCTTTGAGGGCTCAGAGAAGAATTACAAGCGTTTGCTGAATCCGGCATATATTGATGATTATTTTGACAGTATTTTTTACCGCTATCAGCGTAAAGATGTTGGAGAGGGGATTGAAGTTATCCGTTCTATTTTCCACAACATGATGGAAAAGATAATTGCGTTTTTCCGGGGTGGGAAGGCAGATTCATCGTTGTACGATGAAACTATGAAAGTGTTTGAACAGTTCCTGAACAAAAATGCACTGGAATACGCTGATATTGACAATCTGCTGACCTATTTTGTCCAGTTATTTCAGGCAATGAAGACGTTTCAGGAAAATGTTGAAAATCGCTATGAGAGTGGCAGAATGTTGTCTGATATTTACCGGCATATTGTTTCCGCGATGGATTACCAGTTCAGTCAGGTGGAGGAGGTTGTTACCAGCAACCGTTATTCCATGAAGCAGTTTATACGCAATACGATGCAGTTTGATAGAGGAAATGACCAGAGTTATTCTATTCTTTTGAATGATTTAGACTGGTTGGGAATTCGTAATGCCTGTATTTACACTTTTGAGGAGCCGATCATTCACCTTTACAAGGAGCAGTTTCAGTTACCGGAGAAGATGTATTTGAAGGCTGTGCTGGAGGATGGACAGCCGCAGAGTATTCCGACTGTACAGCAGGCAATTCCAGTGAAACGGATTTTTCATCATGCCCACCTGCCGAAGGCACGTCGGTCTATGGTTACGCTGCCCTTATATTTTAATGAGATGTTATATGGAATGATTCTCTGTGACATGACGGAAATGTTGTTTGAAAATGGAGATTTCTTAAACGACCATTTGAGTTCTGCAGTTAAGATAATTGCTACTTTGAGAACGAATGAAAGAATTCAGCAGCAGTTGGAGGAAAGTCTTGTCACATTAAAGGAGAATAATATTGAATTGGATAATTTGTCCAAGTCAGATGCGTTGACAGGAATTCGCAATCGTCGTGGCTTCTATGATGCAGCACAGAAGATGGTGGAGAAGAATAAGGTAGAGGGAAGAGATACCTTGGTTGCCTATGTGGATATGAATAATCTGAAGATTATTAACGACCGATACGGACACGAGGAGGGCGACTTTTCTTTGAAACTTATTGGTGACGTTCTGGTAGAAGCGATGGGTGAATCCGGAATTGTTGGAAGAATTGGCGGTGATGAGTTCGCTTGTGTACGGACTTTTGATAGTTTGCAGAAGAAGTCTGAGGTAGTAAAGGACATCGCAGTCCGCTTTACGAATTATAATATAGCCAGTGAGAAGCCTTATAATGTAACGGTGTCTACAGGTGCATATATTTTGGAAGGAACCTCGGAGATGGATTTGGAAGAGGCGTTGTCTCTGGCAGATGAGGAACTTTATATTGCAAAGCAGAGCCGCTTGAAGATTGTGGCAAAAGAAGAATTTCTGATTCCGGTATTATGTTCCTGATAGGTGATCGAGTTGATTGAAGTAACCGGATATAATGTATTTGCAGGCGTAATGCCGGCTTTGGAGGAGATGTAATGTACCAGTTTACTGAGGATTGTTTAATTGGTGTTCCGGATATTGACGGAGAGCACCGCCAGTTGTTTCAAATGCTGAATGAGACTGTGGCATTGTTGGAGCAGGATGCAGATTCTGTTGATACGATGGAATCGGCTAAGGAGTTAATCTGGTCTTTGGAGGATTATGCGGCGACTCATTTTATGCATGAGGAAGCTTATATGGAACAGATTGGAGATGGGGAACTGCTCCGACAGAAGAAGGAACATCAGGAATTTATTGAAAATGTGAAAAGTTACGAGATTGCTTCCATTGATGCAGACAATGGCAGAATGGTAATAGAGGAACTGCTTGAATATTTGTCCAGGTGGCTGTATCGCCATATTCTGGGCAGTGATATGATGATTGGCTACCATACTGCTTCCAGTGAACAGCAGGCTTCCTTTGCTTTTACTGAGGAGTATAAAACGGGGATTGCATTCGTTGATGAGGAGCATAGAAGATTGTTTGAAATCATTCGGGAAACGAATGATTTAATTCAGGATACAGTGCTACATGACAAGTATGACCGTATTGTACATATTTTAGGAGAATTAAAAGAATATACAATTCTTCATTTCCGGGATGAGGAGGAGTACATGGAATCCATCCAGTACACGGGACTGGAAGCACAACGGTATGCTCATCAGTCTTTTGTGGATCGGCTGGATGAGATTGACATGAACGGTGTGGATGAAAACCAGCAGGAATATTTAGTGGAATTAATTGACTACCTTCTGGACTGGCTTGTGAACCACATTTTAAAAATGGACAAACGAATTCCGGTTAAGGTGTAATTTAGTACCAACGCACAATAGGCAATTCATTGTTCACATCATTTGTGAAGAGAATTTGATGCAGATCAATAATACCATTTTGGAAGGTGGCAGCACAGGCACACAGGTATAATTCCCACATACGGGCAAATTCTTCCCCGAATTTGTCTACTACTGTGGTGCGTGCTTTTTGAAAGTTCTGATTCCAACACAGGAGTGTTTTGTTATAATGCCGGCGCAGACTTTCTACGTCCAGTGTGTAGAACCGCAAGTCGGCTGCGATATTCAGCATTTCTCTCAAACTGGGAATAACGCCGCCGGGGAAAATGTATTTTTTAATCCAGGCGTCGCCGGGATATTCTTTCAGGGCACTGATGTAGTGAAGAAGGAATACCCCACCGGGTTTCAAAATGCTTTTTACACAATTTAAGAAGATTTCATAATTGCCCCGTCCTACATGTTCTACCATGCCAACACTGACTGCGGCGTCGAATTGGAGACCGGAGTCGGGGAGATTGCGATAGTCCATGAGACGTACTTCAAGTTGGTTTTCCAGATGTTCTTCATGGATTCTTTTTTCAAATTCCTTTTTTTGTTCCTTGCTCAAGGTAATACCGGTTCCGCGAACATGATATTTTTTTGCTGCTTCGATTAACAAAAAACCCCAACCACATCCGATGTCACAAAGGGACATACCTTGTTGGAGATGCAATTTTTTTAATATTCGGTCAACTTTGTTACACTGGGCTTCGTAAAGGGTGGTATTGTCCTTTTCAAAATACCCACAGGAATAACTGAGGGTTTCGTCCAGCCATAACTTATAAAAATCATTTCCGATGTCATAGTGGGAGGAAACTTCTTTTTTCTGGTTTCTTTGTGATTTGGATGTAAAAATTAGTTTATGCAGTTTTTTGTAATCTGTGGAGAACTTTCCCAACTGACCCAGAAACAGATTTAGCGTTTCATATAAGTCTCCGTGAATTTCGATGTCTCCCTTCATATATGCCTCCCCCAGAGCCAGGGAAGTGCTGGTCATCAGTTCTTTTGTAGAGGGGATTTTGTGGAATTCCACGCTAAATTTCGGGGTTCCTTGTCCAATTGGATACTCTTCTTTGTTGAGTATGATTGTATAGGGAGTTTCGTCAAAGCGGCTCATAAATCGTATAAATTCAGTTTCCATCAATGTCATTGTCCGGGTTCCTTTCTTGTCTTAAAATTTATTAGGTAATAATTCCCTATTTTGCTGCCTTTTATACAACAGAACTGGTGAGGGACAAAAGGAATAATGACAATTTGTATGGTTACTACTGGTGCCTTTACCAATTATTTGGTATAATATAACCTAAGGAGATTTGAAACATAAATGCAAGGAGAGAATACTATGGATAGAAAAGATATAAATGTACTTGCAATAGACGATGATTTAGAAACGTTGGAAACCATAAAGT
>JAQXNR010000186.1 GCA_029098105.1 Lachnospiraceae bacterium | reverse complement strand
GTGTAAATGGGAGGATATAAGAATGAAAGTCAGAAAAATTAGTTTTGTAGCAATGCTGTTGATGTTTACATTGGTTGTTATGCAACTGAATTTAGTTCCTGTTAATGTCGCTGCAAGTAAAAAAACAGAATATACTTTTTCACCGGGAAACTGTAGTTCCTTCAAATTGAAGGGGAATAAGCTGACTATCAAATTGTCTGGTGATAAGTTTTATAAGAATAATAAGAAAACGAAAAAGAAAACGATGACTTTTACACTTGCGAAGAATTGTAAATGGACTAGTTCAACATTTAACAGATGGGATGGAACAAGTAGCGAAGCAAAATCTAACTATAAGGAAATTAAAAAAGCCATTAAGTGTGATAGAGATATTTATAAGCAATATCCGGATGGTGGTGTTGGAAATGTGGGAATGACTACTATCGTTATAAAAAATGGCAAAGTAGTAAAAATCGATTATTTAGCGGCATAATAATTTTAAAAAGCAGAAACTCTCTTAACAATGTAATAGTTGTTAAGAGAGTTTTTTTGTCAGGAGACAGGAAAACAACTGGAGCGCTGCATAATTCGGCAGGGAAATTCAATCCGGACGATTTCTTCATGTCCCCGGGCGATTCGATCCAGTAATAACTGAACTGCCATGTGTGCCATTTCGTTTCGGGGAATATGGATGGTAGTCAGGTAAGGTCGGGTGTTCTGGGCTTCTTCAATGTCATCTATGGAAATGACCGAAATGGGAGTTTTTCCTAGTTCTTTTTTTCGCTCCTGGAGCAGTTCCAGTACCCGTATGGCAGTATTGTCATTGGCGCAGAAAACGGCGGTAAAATCTGTTTTGTGAGAAAGTTTGGCTTCCAGCAGTTCGCAGAGAGCAGTTCCTGCTTCGTCCCGGGTCTGGTTGGTCTGCTTGATTAAATCGTAATCCATCGGAATATCGTTGCGGATTAACATATTACAGTAGCCTACATACCGGCTTTCAAAGGAACAGTCGCCGATGTAGGCAATGCGCTGATGCCCTAAAGAAAACAGGTGTTGCATTGCCAGTTCTGCCGCTTTCTTTCCATCACATACAACTTCATCCACATTGAACTTCATAGGATTTCTCCAGATACCCACTACATTACGGTTCTGGGAAGTAATATGGGTAAGCAGGGTGTGGGAACAACGTCCGAGAATAATGACACCGCTGGAAGAGGAAAGATTTTGGGAAAAATTTGGGGAAAAGGATTCTTCCGCATAGATGACATGGTCAATGGTGGCACCCTGCTTTAACAGTTCCACCTCCAGACTGCGAAACAGTTCGGCGAAAAAGGGTTCCTGTTCTAGTGCGGTAATACGTGCCAGTACAATGGAAATATGGGGTGCCGCTGCCTGAGGGCATTGGGACCGTTTCAGGGAACGGGCGGCTTCGTTAGGCTGGTAGCCGATTTCCCGAGCCGCTGCCCAGATTTTGTTCTGTAGTTCTTTGGAAGCACAGGTAGAAGAGGTCTGGTTCAGAACCCGGGATACCGTAGAAACAGAAGTCCCCACCATGGATGCAATTTTTTTTAATGACATAATATTACCTCTCTTTACGCAAACGTTTGCGCAAAAATAAATTGACAAAATATCGTGAAATAGGTTACTTTTAATGTGTTCTTAGGAAAATTATAGCAAAAACAAAAAGAGAAGTCAAGAAAATATGCAAACGTTTGCATAATGAAAGAAAGGGGAATTTGATTATGAATACTACTAGAAAATGGAAGAAGATGGTAAAAAGAAGTAGTGCGGTGGCACTCACAGCGCTGTTGCTGATGGGAAGTGTTACTGGGTGTGGAACAAAGCAGAGTAAGGGGGACAGCGATACCATTACGCTTACTAATGTTTCCTATGACCCCACCCGGGAACTGTATGAGGAATATAACCCATTGTTTGCCAAATATTATGAAGAAAAAACCAATAAGAAAGTAGAAATCACCCAGTCCCACGGTGGCTCCGGCTCTCAGGCCCGCTCTGTGCTGGAAGGAAATGATGCAGATGTGGTAACGCTGGCATTGGCTCACGATATTACCCTTCTTTCAGAGGCAGGATTGATTGATTCCAATTGGATACAGGAATTCGAGAGCAACAGTTCTCCTTATACATCTACCATAGTATTCCTGGTGCGTAAGGGAAATGAAAAGGGAATCAAGGATTGGGGAGATTTGACAAAACCGGGAGTGGAAGTCATTACACCGGATCCCAAGTCTTCCGGTGGAGCCTGCTGGAATTTCCTTGCTGCATGGTATTATGCCAGCCGTACCTATAATGGAGATGAGAGTAAAATCAAAGAATTTGTAGGGAAATTATATGACAATGTACTGGTTATGGATTCCGGTGCCAGAGGTGCCACTACTACTTTTGTAGAGAATGGACAGGGAGATGTGCTGATTGCATGGGAGAACGAGGCACTTCTTACCTTGGAGGAATATCCCGAGGATTATGAAATGGTGACACCCAGCATCAGTATTAAGGCAGAACCTTCTGTGGCGATTGTAGATGAAAATGCAGAGAAAAATGGAACCCAGGAAGTAGCGAAGGAATACCTGACTTACCTCTACTCCGACGAAGCACAAAAACTGATTGGAGAGCATTATTACCGCCCTTGCCGGGAAGAAATTCTGAATACTTTTGGGGATACTTTTGATTTAAATATAGAATTGTGTACGATTGACGATTTTGGAGGCTGGGACCAGGCGTACAAAGATTTCTTTGCAGACGGTGCAATTTTTGACGAGATTTACAGCAAATAAAGAAATGGAGGAACTGGTATGAGCACAAAACGCAGAAAACGCAGAAAACGTGTACTCCCCGGATATGGTCTGACACTGGGTATTACAGTTGCGATGCTGTCAATGTTTATTCTAATTCCTTTGGCTTCTGTGCTGGTATATTCTTTTGGAATGTCCTGGGCTGAGTTTTGGGAACTGATTACCCGCCCTAATGTAGTGCAGGCATTTGCGACCAGTATTGGATGTGCCTTTGTGGCGGCACTGGTGAATTGTATATTTGGGTTGCTGCTGGCGTGGGTTCTGGTGCGGTATGAATTTCCGGGAAAACGTCTGATGGATGGTATGATTGAACTTCCCTTTGCACTGCCGACAGCAGTTGCGGGAATTACCCTGTCCCGGATGTATTCCGACCAGGGTGTGCTGGGACGTTTTCTGGAAAACTTTGGAATTCAGGCGTCTTATACCAGAGTGGGACTGACCATTGCACTAGTATTTGTGGGAATTCCTTTTGTGGTGAGAGCATTGCAGCCGGTGTTGACGAAACTTCCGGATACCTTTGAGGAGGCGAGTACCATGTTGGGAGCCGGGCGTTTTTATACCTTCCGCCGGGTTCTTCTTCCGGAACTTATGCCGGCACTGCTGACTGGTTTTGGACTGGCATTGGCAAGAGGAATCGGGGAGTATGGAAGTGTTATATACATATCGGGAAACAGCGAAAAGGAAGGAACCCAGGTAGTTTCTTACCTCATTATGCAGAAACTGAATTCCGGCAGTGTGGATTATGAGGGAGCAGCTGCGATTGCACTGGTGCTTCTGCTCCTTTCCTTCCTTTTGCTGCTCTTTGTGAATCTGGTTCAAATCGCCGCGGGAAAGCGGACACAGCAGTAAAAGGAGGGAATTATGAAGAAACAAAAGGAACGAAAAACAATTCAGCAGTGGCTGTTAATTGGAATCAGTATGTTATTCTTTGTGGTAATGCTGGTATTTCCTCTGATAGAAGTGTTGTACCGTTCTTTGAAAGAGGGCTTTGAAATATATATAAATGCCATTACTGCGCAAAATACCCTGTCGGCACTTCGGGTTACCTTGATTGCAGCGGTGGTGGCAGTGGCAGTAAGTACCTTTTTTGGACTGTGTGCATCTTGGCTGTTGACAAAATTTGAGTTCCGGGGAAAACAGGCACTGTCTACTCTGATTGATATCCCATTTTCTATTTCTCCGGTTATTGCCGGTCTTGCCTATATTATGACCTTTGGAAGAATGGGCTGGGCACTGCCTTTCGTGGAATGGGTGAATGATTTGTTTGGAACGGACATTTCTCTTGTGTTTTCCGTTCCCGGGGTTGTTCTGGCTACTATTTTTGTTACCCTTCCCTTTGTTTCCCGGGAACTGATTCCGGTGATGCAGGCACAGGGGACGGCGGAGGAGGAAGCGGCAGCCATGATGGGTGCCAAGGGATTTACTATATTTCGCCGGGTGACGTTCCCTCATATTCGCTGGGGTCTTCTCTATGGAATCATTTTGTGTGCCGCCCGGGCATTTGGTGAATTTGGAGCGGTTTATGCGGTTTCCAAGGCAAGAGGAAAAACCTTTACCCTGCCACTGGAAATTGATGCTCTTTATATGGCAGGAAGTGCGGATTCTATTACCCAGGCATTTGCGGTATCTTCCCTGCTTGTACTTCTGGCAGTGGTGTTGCTGATTTTGAAACAGTTGGTGGAATACCGTGGAAAACGGGAACAATAAGGGAGGAACGGTAATGTACATAGAAATGAAACATGTCAATAAAAACTTTGGAGATTATGAGGCGGCAAAAGATGTCAATTTTGGAGTGGAGCAGGGGAAACTGGTTGCTCTGCTGGGACCCAGCGGTAGTGGAAAGACTACGATATTGCGAATGATTGCAGGACTGGAACAGCAGGACAGCGGCGACGTGGTCATTGAGGGAAATGTGGTAAACGATGTCCCGGCAGGAGAGCGGGGAATTGGATTTGTATTCCAGAATTATGCTCTGTTCCGTTACATGACAGTATATGAGAATATTGCTTTTGGACTGAGAGTACAGAAAAAGGGGAAGAAAGAAATTCACAAGCGGGTGATGGAACTGGTTTCACTGGTGGGGCTGGAGGGCTTGGAAAAACGCTATCCGGACCAGTTGTCCGGTGGGCAGAGGCAGCGTGTGGCATTTGCCAGAGCGATTGCTCCCAATCCCCAGTTGCTGCTGCTGGATGAGCCCTTTGCCGCCATCGATGCAAAGGTGCGCAAGGAGTTGCGCAGTTGGTTGAAGCAGATGATTGCCAAAGTAGGGATTACCAGTATTTTTGTCACCCATGACCAGGAGGAAGCGGTAGAGGTGGCAGATGAAATTATTATTGTCAATGAGGGAAAACTGGAGCAGATGGGCACACCGATTGAAATATATAAGAAACCAAAAACTTCCTTTGTGGCGCAGTTTATTGGTACCTCTTCCGTCATCGAGGACTTTTGTGGGTTTAAAGGATTTGAAAAGGTGCCTCGGGGAAGCCAGGCAATTCTCCGCCCGGAATTTGTTGAGGCATTTAAAAGTGATAATGAGAAATTTAAGAGTTTAATACCTGCAGCTGAAGAGGGGGTAATTCAAAAGATTTCTTTCCGGGGTAGTTACCTGGAACTGACCCTTCTGGTAAATGGTATTCAACTGACTACAAACCGTTCTCTGGAACGACGTCCTGTGGAAGTGGGAGAAAATATGTGCGTGCTGGTTTACCGGGCGTATATCCTGGAAGAGGACGACGCCCATATTTATAAAAACCAGCAGTTAAAGGGAGTGGATATAGAATCCCTTTAGTGTGATGTTTTGGAATTCTTGTCATGATCGTTGGAACTAGTGGAAACGTCCTTTTTTGTGGGCGTTTCTTTTTTTGCTTTTTTAGAATCTGCGTTAGTTTTTTTATCCTTGTCATTGACTGATTGGGTTGCTGTTTTTTGGGGCAGCCATTTACTGCTGTCAATCTTTTTCTCTTCCAAGCGTTTTTTTACAAATTCCCGGAACAGGGCATAGCATACGGAGCAGAGGGGAATAAAGAGAAGAATTCCTGCAATTCCCATGAGACTGCCCCCAACGCTGACTGCAACCAGAACCCAGAGAGAAGGAAGCCCGATGGAGCCGCCTACAACGTGAGGGTAAATCAGGTTGCCTTCAATCTGCTGCAGTACCAGGAATATAATAACGAACCAGAGTGCCTGCATGGGGCTTACCATGACGAGAAGAAAGGCGCCAATAAAACAGCCGATGAAAGCACCAAATATGGGAATCAGAGCAGTGATAGCAATGACAACACCAATCAGCAGGGCGTAGGGAATCCGGAACAGGCTCAAGGTAATGAAAAACATCGTGCCCAGAATTACGGCTTCAATACACTGACCGGAGAGAAAATTGCTGAATACCCGATTGGACAGCCTTCCGATGTAAATTACCCGGTCAGCCCGCTGTTCTGGCATAATGGCATATAATGTCTGCTTTACCTGCCCGGACAATTTTTCTTTTTGGAAAATCAGGTAAATAGAAAAAACAAAAGCAATAAAGAATGTGGCGACACCACCAATAATGCCGGAAACAATGCTGATGCTGGAGGAAAATACAGTGCTTCCGGCTGCTTTAATCAGATTGATGGCATAGGTGGAAATGCTGGACCAGTTAATCTCCAAATCCTCCAGATAGGTCTGGACATTTGGTAAATCAGCGGTTACCTTATAAAGCCATTCCTGAAAACTGGAAAAGGCTACCGGAACTTGAAGCACAATGAGTTTGATGGTGCTGCTGACCTGGGGAATGATGACAAACAGTGCCAGTCCCAGTATGCCGATGACCAATACCAGTGTGAGAATATATGCGAAGACCCGCCGCAGGGAATCAAACCGCCGTTGATTCGGGAATAGGTGGCGTTCCAGAGCACGCATTGGAACATTCAATATGAAAGCGATGGCACCGCCGAGAATAAATGGGAAAACTAAATTAATCAGGTAACCCAGTAGTTTCAAAATCAGAGTGTAATTCTGGATGCTGCAAAATAGTAAAATGCCGATTACAACAATCATCAGAGTGTTTTTAAATGTAAGTTTCTGGTTCATATAGATTCCTCCTCAGAAAAATTCGTTTCCTCTTGTCCCATCATATAACGGATGGCATGGGAAAGCAAGCAGAGATAGTGAAAAAAGTATGAAAGTAGTTGCTTTTTTTGTAGCAGTAGAGTAAACTTTTTATAAGGAGGCAGGTTATGGTGACCTATTACAAGTTGAAATATTATATGAATGCCAGCCATAGTTTTTTGAATCATCCGGAGCAACGGCATGCCCATACCTTTGCCATTACGTTATTTTTGGAGGTATTGGGACAGGAGTTTCTTTCTTTTCATGACATTGAGGAACGGCTACAC
>JAQXNR010000185.1 GCA_029098105.1 Lachnospiraceae bacterium | reverse complement strand
TATATAAAAAATCAGTCAGTGAAAAAGGCAAATGCCAAGGCGGTTGTGTCTTTTCAGGCTATGAATCAGGAACAGTTGAGTTCTTACCAACTGACAGGAGATGACAAGGTTAAGAATGTATTGCTGGTAGGTGCGGACAAGCGAGGAAGTGAGACGGGATATGGACGTTCTGACTGCATGTTGATTGCCTCTGTTGATACCAAGAATAATCAATTGAAATTGACTTCTCTGTTGGGAGACATGTATGTAGAGATTCCGGGATACGGAGAGAATCGGTTGAGTATGGCATATTCCATTGGTGGTATTTCTTTGTTGTATGAGACGATTGCCAGCAATTTTGGTATCCGGCTGGATCACTATGCGATTATAGAGTTTCAGAATTTTGTCAGTATTATTGATCAGGTCGGTGGGGTAGACATCAACGTAACCGAGTTTGAAGCACGATATTTGCAGGAGCACTATACGAATGTAGCGGGCAGAGTTGCGATTGGAGAGAACCGTTTGAATGGTACTCAGGCATTGGCTTATGTTCGTATCAAACAGGACGCGGCAGGAGATTTTGGACGAACCGTGCGTCAGCGTAAGGTAATGAAATCTTTATACAAGCAGTTGACAGGAACTTCCATCTCTAACTTGATACCGATTATGGACAAAATTTTGTCTGAAATCGTGACAGATATTGATGGAGAGTCTATGAAGTCTTATTTGGCCTCTGTTATTGCACTGAGTTCCAATGATTTGATGGAGTATACAGTGCCGTCGGACAAGGAATATGAGGCTCAGGTTCTGGATGGAACGCTGATTTACCGGGTGGATGCCCAGACAATAAAGGAAAGTATGATGGACTTTATTTATAATCCGGTACAGCAGGAGAATATTCCGGCAACGACGCAGGAAGAGGCGGAGTAGTTTGACAAAGCAAAGGGATGTTGCTACAATAGGTGTGGCATTATGGAGATAGAAAGGTGGAACGAAGATGAGACACAGTGTGTTGTCGCTGTTAGTAGAGAATACCTCCGGAGTATTGAGCCGGGTTGCCGGATTGTTTAGCCGGCGAGGTTATAATATAGACAGTCTTACGGTAGGTGAGACACGGGATCCCAGATATTCCCGAATGACGGTAGCGGTACATGGAGATGACCAGATTATTGACCAGATTCAGAAACAGTTGATGAAGTTGGAAGATGTCATCAGTATTGAGGAGTTGAAGGACAACGAATCGGTATGTCGGGAACTGGTACTGGTAAAACTGGAGGCAGACAAGCAACAGAAGCAGGATATTATTGCGATTGCAGATGTATTCCGTGCTAAGATTGTAGATGTGGGGACCGATTCCCTTATGATTGAATTAACCGGAAATACAAACAAAATTAATGCTTTTCTCGCTTTGCTGGATGATTATGTCATCAAGCAGATTGTGAGAACCGGATTGACCGGACTGATCCGAGGCAATTTTGAAAAGGCGGCAGATGCCGAATAACATTGCGTAATCCTTGAAGCTGGACGTCATGGCAGCTTCGAATTACAGCACAGTGATGTGCAATATATACATAAAAATGGAGGAATGAGAAACATGGCAGAAGCAAAGATTTATTATCAGGAAGATTGTAACCTATCACTTTTAGATGGCAAGACCATTGCAGTTATTGGTTATGGAAGTCAGGGACATGCCCATGCACTGAATGCAAAAGAGTCTGGCTGCAACGTCATCATTGGATTATATGAAGGCAGCAAGTCCTGGGCAAAGGCTGAGAAGCAGGGATTTCAGGTATATACAGCAGCAGAGGCTGCTAAGAAGGCAGATATTATTATGATTCTGATTAATGATGAATTACAGGCAGATATGTATAAGAAAGACATTGAGCCGAATCTGGAAGCAGGAAACATGTTAATGTTTGCCCATGGTTTCAACATTCATTTCGGATGTATTAAGCCACCTGCAGATGTAGATGTTACTATGATTGCACCGAAGGCACCGGGACACACTGTACGTTCTGAGTACCAGGCTGGTAAGGGAACTCCTTGTCTGGTTGCAGTTGAGCAGGATGCTACAGGTAAGGCATTGGATATGGCATTGGCTTATGCACTGGCAATCGGTGGAGCAAGAGCCGGAGTATTAGAGACTACATTCCGTACCGAGACAGAGACTGACTTATTTGGTGAGCAGGCAGTTCTTTGCGGTGGTGTTTGTGCATTGATGCAGGCTGGTTTTGAGACTTTGTGCGAGGCTGGTTATGATCCTCGTAATGCATATTTTGAGTGTATTCATGAGATGAAATTGATTGTTGATTTGATTTACCAGAGTGGTTTTGAAGGAATGCGTTACTCTATTTCTAACACTGCTGAGTATGGTGATTACATCACTGGTCCAAAGATTATTACCGAGGATACCAAGAAGGCTATGAAGAAGGTTCTGTCTGATATCCAGGATGGTTCATTTGCAAAAGAATTCTTATTGGATATGTCTCCTGCAGGACGTCAGGTACACTTCAAGGCTATGCGTAAACTGGCTTCTGAGCATCCTTCTGAGAAGGTTGGTAAAGAGATTCGTAAGTTGTACAGTTGGAACAATGAAGAGGATAAGTTGATTAATAACTAATCTATTATGAAAGAGGGGTATCCCCGAGATATAGAGAAAACAGGCGTGTCCCAGAACAAAGTTGATGGGAAACGCTTTTTCTTTTCAAAAATGCATTGTTGCATTAATTGGGATATGTTATAATTTGACCTAAGGAGGGACCCAGCGTAACTGGGAGGATTCCTTAGGTCGGATTGATGTAAATTAGTACGTAGAGTTATAAAGGTTACCAATATATATGTATAAAGGTGGTTGTGAAGTGGAAGAGAGCAAGGAAGAAGCAAAGCGCAGAAAGCAGGAAGCCAAAGCGCAAATTAAGAATTTAAAACAGCAACAGAAAGACAATAAAAAAGAAATCAGCCGGATTAAAGAAGAGAATGGACAGAGTAATCCCAGTGCTACGCTGACCATTCTGCTGGTAATCGGATTTCTGATTCTTTTGCTGGTGTTGATTAAGTTGGATGTGGGTGGTTTTGCAAGCAGCGTTCTGGGACCTGCTATTGGGGATGTACCCTATGTGAACAAGATTCTGCCAGCGTCTGCCCAGCAGGAAGTGGTAAAGAAAGAGCCGGCAGATTCGAAAGGCAACAAGAAAGAAAAGAAAAAAGATTCTCAGGCAGAGACAACAACACAGGCAACTACAGACGCGGCGACAACAGAAGCATCTGTACAAAATACAGCAGAAGATGGGACGGCAGAGGGCACAGGGGATTCTCAGGAGCAGAGTGCAGCGACTACAACACAAATGGATGCTGCTATGCAGGTGTATGTGGATACGTATACGAATATGGAGCCGGCAAGCGCGGCGGCAATTTTGGAAGGAATGGCTGGAGATTACGATTTGGTAGCACAGATTCTGACAAATATGGATGCGAAGGCGCGGGCAGACATACTGGCGGCAATGTCAACAAACAATGCTGCAAAGATTATGAAAATTATGGAATCCCAGTAGTGGAGGATACTATATGGGAACAGGCGGATTGGGGATGTACCGAAGAGGGAATCCCCTTTTTTGAACAGAAAAGGAGTTAAAAATGGATTGCTGGAGTTTTTTAAAAATAGAACCGACAAAAGACAAAAAGGAGATTAAACGGGCATACTCCAAATTGCTTCCGGTATATCATCCGGAACGGGACCATGACGGATTTATGAAGTTGCGCCAGGCTTATGAAGAAGCGGTCAATTGGGCGGAGGCGGAGCAGAAGCCAGAGGAGGAGAAAACTCCGGTAGACCTTTGGATGGACCGTGTGGAGACGGTTTATAATAATTTTAAAGACCGGGTGAATGTGGAGAAATGGCAGGAACTGCTGGATGAAGATGTCTGTGTGGCGATTGATTCTGCCCAGGAATGTAACGAGAGACTGTTGATTTTTCTGGCAGATCATATTCTTGTTCCCCACGAAGTACTTCATGTGCTGGAACATTATTTTAAGTGGGAGAGTAATCGGGAGCAGCTTTGCGAACAGTTTCCTTTTAATTATATTGACTATCTATGTGCCAATGCTAAATATCCCGACAATTTCCGGTACCTGTTGCTGGATACGGATATGGACATTGATTATGATGCCTTTTTGGAGGAGTATTACAAACTGGAACGGGAAATACAACAAGGTGAGTCGGAAGAAGTGGCAGAGAGCATTTTAAAGATTCAGGAATATGGTGTTTTGCATCCGGATTTATTGGAAATTCTCATGCGGGGGTATTTGCTGCTGGAGGAGTTCGACAAGGTAAGGCAGATGTGCAGACAACTGGAGGAACTGGAACCGGAGGAAATTCACACTTTTCAGTGTCTGGCTCGATGCCATTTGGAAATGCAGGAGTACGAAGAGGCGTTGCAGTATTATGAGAAGATACTGGAACGGAAGAATGATAATGTGGGAGCCATGTTAGGAAAGGCGGCATGCTTTAAGGAACAGGACAGGTATGAAGAGGCGTTGGAAATTGCCCGCAAGGCGCAGGAAATTCTGCCTTATGACGGTTATGTACGGAATTTCCTCGTTATGTTGAATGAGGAAATGGTGGATTTGAAAAAGAAGCAGTACGAAGCGAATCCGTCAGACAATCGTTGCTGCTATGAATATTGTCTGGTGCTGGCAGAAGCCTACCATTTTGAAGAGGCAGTAAAGATTTTGCCAAAGGTATCTCAGGAGGAAATTGAGGAAAAGGAATATCTGGAATTGTGCTCCCGGGTATATATGGACATGGAAAATCAGAATTGTGTGAAAGCAATTCCCTGTCTTGAGCGGTTGGTGGAATTGGAACCCGACAAGCAGAACTATTATGAAGATTTGGGATATTGTTATGGAGAGGCAAAGCGGTATGAGGATGCGAAGGCTGTATATGCAAAGGCAAAAGCACTGAATTCGGAATCTCCCCGGGTATATTACCGTCTGGCACAGATTTATATAAAAGAGAAACGCTATGAGGATGCAGTAAAAGTCTGTGATGAAGGACTTGCCTGCAACGACCAGATTCCGAACCTTTACCATTTTAAGGCAGAGGCATATTATTATATGCGGGAATATGGCAGGGCTATGGAACTTTGTGACCGGGCGATTTCCATTCTTCCTTATGTGGATACCTTTGAAATAAAAGCAAAGATATTTAATGACTGCGAGGAATATGAGGAAGTGGAAAACCTCTTAAAGGATATGCAGGAATCGGAGTTTATGAGCGACATGCTTTATGCCCAGTTAGCCCGGGCAAAACGTCGCCTTGGCAAGGTCGAGGAAGCGAAGCAGATTCTGGACCGTCTGATTGGAGAGAACAGTAAGGAAGCGGAGATATACTACCAGCGGGGAATTCTGTATTTTTCTGAGGAAACTGGGGAGAACCCCACCGTACGGTATGAGAAAACTATCTGTATGGCAAAAAAGGCATTGGAACGAGACCGGGAATTTGTATTCGAACATCTTTTGCTGGAAGGACATTCTCTGCTGCGGCTGGGTCATATGGAGGAAGCCATCGCATTGTATGAAGACTATGAGAAGAAGGGCTGCATGAATGAACAGATGGCATTGACGATGGGGGATTTATTCATGGAGACAGAGAAGGCAGAAAAGGCAGCCCATTATTATGAAGAGGCACTGCAAAGAAACCCTGGAGGATATTCGGTGCATGGAAGGCTTTGTGATGCCTACATGGAACTGGAACGATATGAGGAGGCATTGCGGGAAGTTAATCTGCAATTGGAAATCGACCCTTCCGACTACTATTATATTGACAGGGGAATTATTTACAATGCACTGGGAGAACGGTACCTGGCAGAACAGAATTACCGGCTGGCACTGGAGGAAAACAGCGAAAACTGTTACGCCTGGAGCAATTTGGGATACACACTCCGGGATGAAGGACGTTTGCCGGAAGCATTGGAAGCCTTTGGAAATGCGGTGCAGAATGAGCATCCCAATCCGGCGAATCATTATGAAGCAGCAAGGCTGTGCCGCAGACTGGGGAAGGTCAGACAGGGAGCAGAGTACCTGCAGGCGTTGGCAGACAAAGGAGAGAAGCGGTATTCATCGATGCTGTTGCTGGCAAAACTATATGGCAAACTGGGAGAGTTGGAAAAAAGTGTAGCAATTTACGAGGAAATGAAGCAGAATTGCCCGGAAGAAGGGATACATATTCTGACAGAGTGGGCAGACCTGTATAAGCATCGTGGGCAGTATGATGCGATGAAAATGATTTGGAAAAAGAAAGGAACATTTCAGGAGCGGCGCAGTTTTGCCTATTACAAGTATATGGCTGGCTATTATATGGATTACTGTAATAATTTAAAAAAGGCTTTAAAATATTACGAGATTGCAGATGGGTTGGAGAAAGATAGTTATGTGTGCTCCCGACTGGGAGTGATTTATGAAAAATTGGGCAAACAGAAAAAAGCACGGCAGGCATACCAGCAGGCATATCAGTTGGATTTGCAGATGCTGCAAGAAGGAAATGGGGAGGATCCCTGTGCCTTTGACTGTGTGGGGATGGATTACGCATGGCTGGGACAATATGATGAAGCGGTGCGCAACTTTTACAACGCTCTGTATTATGGTCCAACCTGTGTCCACTGTTCTATGGGTGAGTGTTATGAGGTGTATTATGACATAGCAGATGCACTGGAACGAAAAGCCCAGGCAATTCTCAAGGGAACGCTGAAAAAAGAGAATGAAGTGCAGATGGAGAGGTGGATTGCACAAAAACGGCTGGAACTTGAAAACTGTCATCCCGAGGCTCGAAAAGAAAACAGATATGTGCCTCCGGAGACAGTAATAGAGGAACTTTTACAGTTGCTAAGGGAATACGAAAAGACAGTGAGTTATGAAGCATGTCTTGCCATGGCATATGCGTATTATACAAAGGCACTACAAAGAAGACCGGAGAAAATCAAATACCATAAGGCAGTAGAGCGGCTGAAAAAACTGACAGAAGAAAAGTAGACTTGCGTCCTTTTTCAAAAGAGTGTATGATAGAGAGCGAGGCAATGCATTGCATACAATAAGAGGTAATTGCGAAATGCTTTTGTTTTCGTTACAATAGTTTGAAATAAATATTATAACGATGCTTCGTTGCACAAAAGCAGTGCAAAGGCGCATCTTCCGTCTGACGGAGGATAATTGCTGTAAGGCATAGTATAGATTTGGAGGTAGAAATTATGGGAATGACAATGACACAAAAGATTTTAGCAGCTCATGCGGGTCTTTCAGAGGTAAAGGCAGGACAGTTGATTGAGGCAAAACTGGATTTAGTTCTGGGAAATGATGTGACAACTCCAGTGGCAATTCACGAGATGGAGAAGTTCGACAACAAAGAAGTATTTGACAAGGATAAGATTGCTCTTGTTATGGATCACTTTACGCCAAACAAGGATATTAAGAGTGCAGAGCACTGTAAATGTGTCCGGGAATTTTCTAAAGAGAATCAGATTTCCAACTTCTTTGATGTGGGAGAAATGGGAATTGAACATGCCCTGCTTCCGGAGAAAGGATTGGTAGTAGCGGGAGATGCGGTGATTGGAGCCGATTCTCATACTTGTACTTATGGTGCTCTTGGGGCATTTTCTACTGGTGTGGGAAGTACGGATATGGCGGCTGGTATGGCAACCGGACAAGCATGGTTTAAAGTGCCCTCGGCACTGCGCTTTGTTCTGACGGGAACACCTTCTAAATGGGTAAGTGGTAAAGATGTCATTTTACATATTATTGGAATGATTGGAGTAGATGGAGCCCTTTACAAATCCATGGAGTTTACTGGAGATGGAATTGCCCATTTGACGATGGATGACCGTTTTGCCATGGCAAATATGGCTATTGAAGCAGGAGCCAAAAATGGAATTTTCCCAGTGGATGATTTGACAAAGGAATATATAAAAGAGCATTCTGGCAGAGAATACACAGTTTATGAAGCGGATGAGGATGCAGAGTATGAGGAAACTTATACCATTGATTTGTCACAGTTAAAACCTACGGTAGCATTTCCTCATTTGCCCGAAAATACAAAGACGGTAGAAGAAGCGGGAGATGTTGCAATTGACCAGGTGGTGATTGGTTCCTGTACCAATGGACGGATTTCCGATTTGCGGATTGCAGCAGAGGTAATGAAAGATAGAAAAGTGGCAGACGGTGTCCGGGTGATTATTATTCCTGCGACTCAGGAAATTTACCTGGAGGCGATGAAGGCTGGATATTTTGAGACTTTCATCAAGGCAGGAGCAGTTATTTCCACGCCAACCTGCGGTCCCTGCCTCGGTGGACACATGGGCATTTTGGCCGCTGGTGAGCGGGCAGTTGCCACGACAAACCGCAATTTTGTAGGGCGTATGGGTCATGTGGATTCAGAGGTATACCTTGCCTCTCCGGCGGTTGCTGCAGCTTCTGCAATTACCGGTAAAATAAGCCAGCCCAGTGATTTGGGATTATAGAAAGTTTGACAGGATGGTTTGCAAATAAAGGAGGAATACGACATGAAAGCAGTAGGAACAGTACACAAATATGGAGATAACGTGGATACCGATGTAATTATTCCGGCAAGGTATCTGAATTCGTCAGATCCTGCCGAATTGGCAAAGAATTGCATGGAAGACATCGACAAAGAATTCGTGAATCGGGTGAAAAAGGGTGATATAATGGTGGCAAGAAAGAATTTTGGATGTGGTTCATCAAGAGAGCATGCACCTATTGCCATCAAGGCATCGGGAATCAGTTGTGTCATTGCAGATACCTTTGCCCGGATTTTTTACCGGAATGCTATTAACATTGGGCTTCCGATTATTGAGTGTCCCGAGGCGGCAGAGGCGATTGCTGCAGGAGATACGGTAGAAGTAGATTTTGATAGTGGTACCATTTATGACAAGACCCAGGGAACCCAGTTTCAGGGACAGTCATTTCCACCATTTATGCAGGAGATTATAAAGGCAGAAGGATTGGTTAATTATATTAACCGCAAATAGGAAGGTTTGTTATGATATCGAGAAGTAGAAAGAGTCGTAGGACAGGTACAATCGTAAAAGTGATTGGTATTGTTTTGGCTGTGCTGGTTGTTATTTATATTGCCGGTATATTCTATTTTCAAAAGCACTTTGTGTTTGGAACTGAGATTAATGGAGTGAATTGTTCCCTGAAAAGTGTAGTAGGAGCGGAGAACAAGATTACAGATGTGGTCCGGAGTTTTGAAATTGTACTTAAGGAACGGGAAAAAAAGTCAGAAACTTTAAACGGCAAGGATTTTTCTATGGATGTAGTCTTTGATGATTCTATAAATGATTTGTTTGAGGACCAGAATCCCTTTGGATGGCCATTGTCCTGGCATAAGACAAAGAGCAGGTCAGTGGGTGCGACCGTTTCCTATGACAAGCAGAAACTGGAACAGGCAGTTCAATCTCTGGATTGTATGAAACAGCAGAATATGAAGGCACCAGTGGATGCCAGTCTCTCCTATAATTCTGAAAAAAAAGAATTTGAGGTGGTTCCCGAAGAGGAGGGAACTACATTGGATGAAACCCGGGTACTGCAGGCGGTGTTAAACTGCGTGGAAGGATTGAATGAAAAACTGGATTTGGAAAAGCAGGATTGCTATGTGAATCCTAAGTATTACCGGGAGGATGAGGCAGTCATTGCAGCTAGGGATACGGTAAATCAGTACGTCGCGGTGAAAGTAACCTATGACTATGATACAGATCAGGTTGTGGTAGAATCTGACCAGATTGCAGAATGGTTAAAGGTAAGTGAAGATTTTAAAGTAACTTTTGACAAGGATAAGGTGCAGCAGTTTGTCAGTAACATGGCTCAGACCTACGATACCATTTATACTACCAGAACATTTCGTACCAGTTATGACTATGATATTACGATTTCCCGAGGGGATTATGGTTGGTGGACCAACCGCGTTGAGGAGCGCAAGTCCCTGATTCAGTTTATAAAAGCAGGGAAAAGCGGAACGAAGGAACCGGTATATTACCAGCGGGGAATGCAGCGCGGGGATGATGATATTGGAGATACTTATGTAGAGGTCAATTTAACCCGGCAACATGTGTTGCTCTATAAAGATGGCAAAGTGGTAGATCAGTCGGATTGTGTTAGTGGTAAACGAAAAAGCCCTACCCCTGCCGGAATTTATTCGGTCACCTATAAGGACCACACATATGATGACCACCAGGTGGCACTGGTAGGAGAGGACTACTCTTCCAAGGTTCAGTTTTTCATTCCTTTTTGTGGAAATGTAGGTTTTCATGATGCCAGTTGGAGAAGGTCTTTTGGAGGTAACCAGTACTTGTTGAAGGGGTCTCACGGTTGTGTGAATCTTCCATATCACATGGCAGAGTCTATTTATAATACGGTGGAAAAGGGTATGCCGGTGATTGTTTATGAGGACCCGAATGTGCCATCGGCAACGACTCAGGAGGCAACAACAGAAAACAGAAATTAAATTTTCGTTGACTTTTGAATTATGGAGTGTTATGCTAATACTGAGTAAAGACTGTGATGGGAAGGAGTACATAGCAGTTTTGCAGCATAGAGAGAAGACGGTTGGTGGAAGTCTTTGTGCAGAGGTTATGGAAGCAGTCCCGGAGTTGCAGTGTCGAACAGGATTTAGAATCTTCAGTAGATGCTGACGGAAGGTTCCACGTTACAGGAACAACAATACTTTATAGTACAGACTATATTGTGTTGGCAGAGTGCAGGAGAAGTTCTCCTGAATTTAGGTGGTAACACGGACAGATTGTTCGCCCTAAGCAGTTTAAGCTTGGGGCGTTTTTTAATGCCAACTGGCAGTGGTTTTGCCCGAGCTTAGAAGAGAAACAATGCGGTATGCTTGCTGTAGGGTACAGTAAGCAACAAGTGGCAGAAAGAAGGGTGTAGAATGAGAAATTTTGAAAAATCAAGAAAATTGGATAACGTGTGTTATGACATTAGAGGACCGGTGATGGACGAGGCAAACCGTATGATTGCAGAAGGCATGGATGTGCTGAAACTGAATATTGGGAATCCGGCTCCCTTTGGATTTCAGGCACCGGATGAAATTGTGAAGGATATGATTGTGAATCTGAGAGATTCGGAGGGATACTCGGATTCCAAGGGAATTTTTTCTGCAAGAAAAGCCATTATGCAGTATTGCCAGTTGAAAAAGATTCCCAATGTAGGTGTGGATGATATTTATACGGGAAATGGTGTCAGTGAATTGATTGCGATGTCAATGCAGGGACTGTTGGACAGCGGAGATGAGATTCTGGTACCGGCTCCGGACTATCCATTGTGGACCGCTTCTGTCAATCTGGCTGGCGGAACGGCAGTTCATTATATGTGTGATGAGCAGGCGGAGTGGTACCCGGACTTAGATGACATTCGCAAAAAGATTACGCCAAATACAAAGGGAATTGTAATTATTAATCCAAACAACCCCACCGGGGCGCTGTACCCCAGAGAATTGTTGCTGGAAATTGCAGAAATTGCCCGGCAGAATGATTTGATCATATTTGCAGATGAGATTTATGACCGGTTGGTGATGGATGGTTTGACCCATACTTCTATTGCCTCTCTGGCACCGGATTTGTTTGTGGTAACCTTTAATGGATTGAGCAAATCCCATAGAGTTGCAGGATACCGTTGTGGCTGGATGTGTCTTTGTGGAAATAAGAAACATGTAAAAGGATATATTGAAGGACTGAATTTGCTCTCATCCATGCGTCTTTGCTCCAATGTTCCGGCACAGAGCATTATTCAGACTTCCATTGGCGGATACCAGAGTGCAGATGAATTGCTACTTCCCGGTGGACGTATTTATGAGCAGAGAGAATATATTTATAATGCACTGAATGAGATTCCGGGAATTTCAGCAGTAAAACCAAAAGCAGCATTTTACATCTTCCCTAAGATTGATACAGAACGTTTCCATATTGTGGATGATGAACAGTTTGCTCTGGATTTCTTAAGAGAAAAGAAAATACTGGTAACTTGTGGAACCGGATTTAACTGGGGGGCACCGGATCATTTCCGAATTGTGTATTTGCCCAATATTGAAGTGTTGAAAACTTCTATGGAGCGCCTTCAGGATTTCCTGGAAACTTACCAGCAAAAACAATAGAACTAGGAGGAGGAGAGTCCCCCTCCGGTGCACAGCACCTACGGCGGACGGAGGAGGAATAACTATGAGACAGGAAGAAATGCATTTTCAAAAAAGGCTCTTCGACCTGGCACAGA
>JAQXNR010000184.1 GCA_029098105.1 Lachnospiraceae bacterium | reverse complement strand
ACTGCGACCGGAGAATTTGGAGGCAGCTTTGGCGGCAGCAAAGGCTGCAGGAGAAAGTAAGCGGCTTCAGAAGGAAGTGGGAGCACAGCAGGAGCCTCAGGAGGAAGATGAGGATATTCCGAAAAGCCGACTTCCTATGATTATTGGAATTACTGTTATTGTAGGAATACTCATTATTGCAGGGGTAATTGCAGCAATATATGCAACCAGTAAGAATGATTATACGGCTGTGGTGGAGAATTATCTTCAAGGATACCAGCAGAAGGATGTGAATAAAATTATTTCTTCCCATCCGAAATTCATGCAGGAGAAAATTACAGAAGATACTACGCCAGAGGAGATTTGGAGCAATCTGGACAGCAGTTTTTCAGCGGGATTGGGAGATGACTGGACGGCAACATACACAATAGGAGAAACCACAGAAATTTCAAATTCCGATTTGGAGGCACTACAGTCCGATTTAAAAGAGACTTATGATGCGGATGTTGCCATTTCTGAGGGATATTGGGTGGCAGCGGATTTGAAACTGTCTGGAAGCAGCAATTCCACCACGATGCCGCTGGTATTTGCGGTTGTAAAAATAGACAACGAATGGAATGTGGTATACCAGACAACAAGAGAGACAACTTCCGGAAGTTCTTCTGATACCAATAGTGCAGCACAATAAATAGTTTACAAGTTTGATATGTGATAGGATTGACAGGAAAAAAGGAGGCTGGGCAACATGAAAACAATTCAGTTTGGAAGTAAGAAAATGCGGGTTCCGGCAGTTGCAGTCGGTTGTATGAGACTGAACCAACTGTCCTATGAACAGGCAGAGGAATTTATTCAGCAGGCATTGGAATTGGATGCTACCTTTTTTGACCATGCGGATATTTATGGAGATGGGGAATGTGAAAGAATCTTTGGAAAGATTCTGGGATGCCACCCTTCTATGCGGGAGCAGATGATGATTCAGAGCAAGTGCGGAATCGTACCCGGAAAAATGTATGATTTGTCACGGCAGCATATTGTGGAATCCGTGGATGCCAGTTTACAACGCCTGCAGACAGAATACTTGGATGTACTGGTACTTCATCGGCCAGATACGTTGATGGATCCAGAGGAAATTGCATATACCTTTGATTACTTGCAGAAGAGTGGAAAAGTCCGGAATTTTGGAGTTTCCAATATGAATCCTATGCAGATTGAACTGTTGCTACGCTATGTGCGCCAGCCCATCTGTGTGAATCAAATGCAGTTGAGTATTACGAATTCCAATATGATTTCCGGACAACTGGAAGTGAATATGGAAACACCGGGTGGAGTAAACCGGGATGGTTATATTCTGGATTACTGTCGTTCCCACAGCATTACAATTCAGACATGGAGTCCGTTTCAATATGGTATGTTTGAGGGCTGCTTTATTGGAAGTGAAAAGTATCCGGAACTGAATCAGGTTTTAAGCGAACTGGCAGACAAGTACGGAGTCAATGAGACTACCATTGCGGCAGCGTGGATTCTGCGGCATCCTGCCAAAATGCAACTTTTGACGGGAACAACTAACGGTACCCATCTGCGGGAGGTCATTGCAGCCACTCAGATTTCCCTGACCCGGGAAGAATGGTACCAGTTGTACTTGGCAGGAGGACATATTCTTCCCTGAATTCCAACTAGGATATTATAGTAATACATAGACAATTGCGAAACAGTGCATTTGCAAACTATCGTAACGAATGCAAAAACATTTCGCAATTGCCTATATAAATAATACATATACTAAGGATAAAAATTTAAGAAAGGAAGAGGTTTCATGAAGCAGAAAGTGATTTTTTTGGATGTGGATGGAACAATTTATGATGAAAAGGGAGAAATTCCCCAAAGCACACGCAGGGCAATCGCCCTCGCACATGACAAAAAGCATCTGGTACTTTTGTGTACCGGGCGCTCCTACAGTGAAATTGGTGCAGAATTATGGGATTTGAAATTAGATGGTATGATTGGTTCTGCCGGTGCATTTATTTATTTTAGAGACAAAATTTTGTTTCATCGCCCGATGAAGCCGGAATCCGTACATAATTTACTGGATTTTCTCGAAAGAAAGAACATCCCCTATGTTCTGGAAACCAATGAGGCGATTTATGGAAAGGCGCCGGGGTTGGTTTACGTGGACCGGATTATTCAGGACAGACTAGAGAAAAATCCCAATTTAGCACCGGACTTTTTAGGGGAAATCCGCCAGATAGAGGATTGCTATGGAATTGACGAGGTAAATAAAATTTTGTTTTTTGATGCGCCTTTTTCCAATGAAGAGATGAAACAGCAACTGGAGGCTGAGTACACGATGGTTCCCAATTCTGTGGCACAGTATGGAAAGTGTTCCGGTGAAGTTTCGGAAAAGGGAATGTCAAAGGCAAAGGGAATCGAACGTTTTCTTGCGATAGTAGGGTTGGAGAGGGAGGACACATTTGCTTTGGGCGATGGTGCCAATGATATGGAAATGATACAATATGTGCAAACCGGAATTGCTATGGGGAATGCGGTGAATTCGTTGAAGAAGAAGGCGGATTATATTACCGGGGATGTGGGTCAGGATGGAATATATGAGGCATTTGAAAAGTTTGGATTAATATAGCACATGACAGAATAACAAAAGAGGTGGACATTGACCTATGGAAAATGAAATTATTGTGAAAGACCAGCGGGACAGTGGAAAAACGGAGTACTACCTGGAGAGTCTTTTGGATCCGGAACAGCAGCACAACGTGGAGCGGGAATACAAATTTGAACAGTTGATGATGATGTACGGCTGCGCTATTCGTGAGGTACGCACAAAACTGGAGGTATTGAATGACGATTTGACTTCCCGTTATGAAAGGAATCCGATTGAGCATATTCATTCCAGAATTAAGGAGCCTATTAGTATTGCCAAAAAACTGAAGAAGATGAATGTTCCCGTTTGTTCGGAGTCGATTCCGGGGAATTTAAGTGATGTGGCGGGAATTCGGGTCATCTGTTCCTTTATTGACGACATTTATACGGTAGCGGGGATGCTGATTCGCCAGGATGACATCACCCTCATTAAAATGAAGGATTATATTGAACACCCAAAACCGAATGGCTACCGTAGTCTTCACTTGATTGTAGAGGTTCCGGTATTTTTTGCTGATGTCACACGAAATATGCGGGTAGAAGTGCAAATTCGGACAATTGCTATGGATTTCTGGGCGAGTCTGGACCATCATTTGCGATATAAAAAAGATGTAAAGGATGCAGAAATGATTGAGCAGGAGTTGAAGCGTTGTGCTGAGGTGATTGCCAAGACGGATGCAGATATGCTTTGGATACGCAAAAAGATTTTTGCAGATGACAAGGTGCTGGAGACGAAAAACCTCTGGAAGGAAGAGTAAAATATATTTGAGGAAGGTTTTTATGAAGAAGTTTACGAGGCGGGACGGAAAAAAGAGGGAGGGATATCGGCAGAGTGAGCGGGCGCGGTACCATATTTTCCGACAGCAACCGAATAAAGAGGAAGAGGAAACTGGCGATGGAATGATGACACTGGCAGTTTTCTTTTTGTGTCTGAGTGTTGTTTTGATTTTGATACAGTCTGTTTTTTATGATACAAACCGGGACTTTAGTTTTTACCAGATGAGTGGGGTCTGCTGGTATTTGCTTCGCACGGCGACAATGTTGCTGGTAGCACTGATTCCCTTCCTTGTCTCTTATGAACAGTGGGCTTTTTTTGCTGCCATCAGTCTGGATGTATTGAGTATCGTTGTAGTATTATTAGGTGGTAATGGTGGCTTTCCGGCAACTGGAGGGCAGTGGATTTTGGTGATCGGACTTTTCTTTAGTGCGGTTTTGTTGATGGTCCGGCACCGGGAATTTTCTCGTTCTCTGCATTACCGCTTTTCTAGTGGGACTATTCTGGGGGCTGTAATATTTTTACTGCTGCAGTGGAGCAATACGGCATATGCTTTACATACGATTTATATGCAGAGTGGGGAAGTGGTTTCTGTAGGAACCTGTTATGGAAAAGCACTTTGTCTTTGGTTGCCGCGAGGG
>JAQXNR010000183.1 GCA_029098105.1 Lachnospiraceae bacterium | reverse complement strand
CACCAGGTATCCTCCCGACGGTTAAACAATTCATATAAAATCTGAATTCCCAGATGGCTCATACCAATTTCGTAGACATCGGGAAAGCACATGGCAAAGCGAATCTCTACCTGATTCTTGTCCTTCTCTACCATGTTAATTTCATTTCCGATATAACGTGCCGGTTTTTCTACACGCATTAAAATGTCATGGGGTAGTGCTAACTGTCTCATTATTCCTCATCCTCTGCGTCAACATCATCCGCGTCTTCAATTTCCACTGCATCGTCTGTATCAGTCTCATCTTCATCTTCTACAGTTTCACCCTCTTCTGCATTCATGGAATTATACTCTTCTTCAGACATAGACGTTTTTTCTGCCTTGTCAAAAAGGAAACTGGTAACATTTTCATAGATTCCTTCATAGGCAATCAGTTCTTTGCCATAATCCTCTTCCAGTTCCTCAACAGACTCATAGCCATTTTCCTCGCTGAATTCTTCAGCAAATTTCTCATACTGGGAATCGGTTAAAAACAGTGATTCCTTTTTTGCAATAGCATAAACTACCAGACGGGAATGCATTTCATTTAATACTTCATTTTTCACATCATCCTCCGTCATTCCGTAAAAGTTTGCAAGCAAATCTTCCCGGCTCATGCCAAACATTTCAGCACTGGAATCAATGCTTTCATTAATCATAGACTCACAGTCATCATATAATTCCTGAGGGTAATCCTCTTTAAACTCAGAATCGTCCACTACATTCTGGAGCAAATCCATAAAGAGCTGTTCGTTGCAGTCGCTTTTCTTGGATTCAATTACGCTCTCCTTCATTCCCTTTTTGTAGTCTTCCACACTGGTGTAGTCGGTATATTCTTTGACATAATCAAGGTCCAGTGTAGGAACCGTTTCTTCCTGAATTTTTTTCATTGTAATCGTAAATACGCCCTTATCCTCAGCATTGGTGGTGCTTAAGTCTTCGGAAATCTCTGTGTTTACAGTGAACGTTTCGCCTACCTTTTTGCCAACCATTTCCTTTTCTATCGCTTCATCAAATTCTTCATTTCCCAATTGAATCTCATAATCGGTATCAGTACAATCTTCCACTTCCTTGCCATCTACAGTAGCAGAATAATCAAAAGTGACATAATCCTCTTCTTTGGCACCTCGGTCTGTTACATCGGTATAAGTTGCATTTTCGTATAACGCATCGGAAATTGCATCCTCGACTTCTTCGTCTGTGGCATCAAAATCCACTTCATAAGCCTTAAGTCCTTCGTAATCTCCCAGTGTCACATAATCTTCCGGATTAAAAGCAAGGTCATTCTTGCTTGTTCCCGTTTCTTTCTTGTCAGACGCAGCGTCCTTTGATTTGGAACAACCCGCCAACATGGTCATCGAAAGACATAAAATCAATGTAGTAATTAATAGTTTTTTCATTAAAATCTCCTTTCAAATACAAATCAGTAAGTATTTGCGTACATTATAATCTCAAATCGTGAGAAACTTGTCAATAAATTTCAAAAAAATTGTGACCCTGATTAAATTGCCAGTGTCTGTTCCGGCTGCCATTTCAGATCCGGGTAGGCACAAAAATCCACTCCCGATTCCTTTAACTCCTGAAAATGCTGGTGGGCAAGGGTCATAATGGAGGCATCCTGATAGATATCAGCCAGTTTAAAATCCATCTCACCACTTTGACGAATTCCGAAAAAGTCTCCCGGTCCCCGCATTTTCAAGTCTTCTCTGGCAATCTCAAAACCGTCATTGGACTGGTTCAGCACTTCCAGTCGTTCCCGGATTTTGTCAGAATCCTTTCCATACATAAAAACGCAGTAGGACTGTGCCTCTCCTCTTCCAACCCGGCCTCGTAACTGGTGCAGTCCGGCAAGACCAAACCGTTCTGCATTTTCAATCAACATAAAGGTTGCATTGGGAACATTGATTCCCACTTCGATGACTGTGGTAGAAACAAGAATGTCCGTTTCTCCCTTTGCAAAAGCGGTCATGATGGAATTTTTTTCTTCTTCTTTCATCCTGCCATGCAGCGTGGCAATGCGTGCATTTGGCAGGGCAAGGGAGAGTTTTTCGGAATAATCCATTACATTTTCCGCCTCGGTCGTCTCACTCTCTCCCACCATAGGGCATATGACATATACCTGATGCCCCTTTTCAATCTCAGTATTCATAAACCGGAAGGCGGCAGGACGGTAATTCTGTCCTACCACACAATTTTTTATGGGAAGGCGGTTGGCAGGAAGTTCATTCATAACGGAAATATCCATATCTCCATAAAGCATCATGGCAAGGGTTCGTGGAATTGGAGTGGCACTCATAACCAAAACATGGGGGTGGTTTCCTTTTTGCAGAAATCGTTCCCTTTGCCGTACTCCAAAGCGGTGCTGTTCATCGGTAATGACCAGTGCCAGCCGGGCATAATTGACATTTTCCTGAATCAATGCCTGGGTACCAATCACAATGTCCACATCCTGCTCAGCGATGCGACGGCAGCATTCCTTTTTTTCTGCTCCTTTTATAGAACCAGTTAAAAGGCAACAGCGGATACCCAGAGGGCGGGTAAGTTCGCATATCGTCTCATAGTGCTGATTTGCCAGTACTTCCGTGGGAGCCATCAAGGCACCTTGAAAACCTGCCTCTGCCACAGCCACCAGTGCCAGAACTGCCACAATGGTTTTACCGGATCCCACATCTCCCTGTACTAGACGATTCATAACATAAGGTCCCTTCAAATCGGTCATGATTTCCTGCAGGGTGCGCATCTGGGCATTGGTCAGTTTATAAGGCAGATGGGACAACAATTCCCGGGATTTATTGCTGTCGGCAATCACATGGGAATTGGGCTGTCGGGCAGTCTCTTCTTTTAAAGAGTCCATATAGTGAAAAAATCGGAAAAACTCATGGTAAACCAGCCGTCGGCGTGCCTCAATAATACTTTCCTCATTAAGGGGGAAGTGAATGTTCTCAAAAGCATCGGAAAGGGACATCAATCCCTGTTCCCTGCGGTAATCTGCATCTAAATATTCCAGTTTCTGTTGAAACAGAGGACGCAACTGGGCAACGCATTTGCAAAAGAAACGGTTGGTCAGTCCTTCCGTCAGGGAATATACCGGCTGGTATGTATTTTGCAGTTGGGCATATTCTTCCAGCGTATAATATTTGGGATGCTGAAAGGTTAAAACTCCATTTTTTCGCACTACTTCTCCCATAAACACAAATTTCTGATTTACATGGAATACGTTTGCCAGAAAGGGCATATTAAACCACGCGATTTCCCGGATTGCTGTGTCGTCCTTGATTTTCATTACACAGACTTTAAGACGGCGTGTCCGCTTTATTGTCATGCGGGAATGGACACTGGCAATCACCGCCGCCGATTCTCCCTCTTTTAACTCGGAAAAAGAAACTGGGGCTGGAAACCGGGTATAATACCGGGGATAATGTTCCATCAAATCCCCTAACGTATACAAATGACATTTTGAAAAAAGGGCGGTGCTCTTGTCACCGACCCCTTTTAATGTATTCAGCGTGTCTTGTTCTTTCATGTTCTGTTCCTTCTATTCTACTGACACAATATAATAATATACAGGCTGTCCGCCGAAATTCATCTCCACATCACACATAGGGAATGCTTCTTCAATGCGTTTTAACATGGTCTGGGACTGTTTGTCGCTGACATCCTGACCAGCATAGATGCATATCAGTTCAGAATCTTCATCAACCATTTTCTGTACCAGTTCAAATGTAGTATCATTGATGTCCTTACCCACTGTCTGAATTCCGTCGTCGTCCATTCCCATAATGTCTTCTTTATGCACCTCAATACCGTTAATCACAGTATCCCGAACCGCATAAGTGACCTGACCGGTTGCCACATTATCTCTGACTTCCAGAAAAGTCTCCTCGTTCTCTTGAGGAGTTCCCTCCGGATTAAAGGAAATAATCGCGCTGATTCCCTGAGGAACAGTAGTGGTGGGAATTACAATAATCTCTTTGTCCTCAATCAAATCCCGCGCCTGGTTGGCTGCCATAATAATATTCTTATTATTGGGGAATACAAATACCGTATCCGCATTGACATGGGCAATGGCTCCCAGCATATCTTCTGTACTGGGATTCATCGTCTGTCCACCTTCTACCAGGTAATCCACTCCCAGTCCATGGAAAATCTCATTCATTCCTTCACCAATGGACACTGCAACAATACCCATAGCCTTGCGTGGCTCTTCCGGTGCAGCGGGAACTTCACTACTCTCCTGTGCCTTCTCCCGGTCCTCTGCGTGAATGACTGCTTCTCTATGTTCTTCCCGCATGTTGTCCACCTTCATACGGCTCAATTCACCATAGGTAAGTCCCTTTTCAAAAGCTTGACCCGGATGGTTTGTGTGTACATGGATTTTTACAATGTCGTCGTCAGCAACTACAACCAAAGAATCTCCAATGGAAAGCAGGAAAGACTTCATCTCCTCCTCATCTTTTTCTGTAAATTCTTTGTCCAGTAAAATAATGAATTCGGTACAATAGCCATATTTAATATCTGTCTCAAAGGAAGAACCGGTTCCCTGTCTGGAAGGTGCAGCAGATATAGCAGGTGCAGCACTAGAAGGCTTCAACTGCAACTGGGCAATCTCCTCCCCATTCATACATGCCAGAACTCCTTCTAAGACAGTCATTAATCCTTTACCGCCGGAATCCACTACCCCTGCCTCCTTCAGTACAGGAAGCATTTCCGGTGTTTGATCCAGCACTTCATTTCCGTATGCCACTACTTCTCTCGCAAACTCTTCAATCTCAGTAACCGTATCTGCAATCTCAGCCGCCTTGTCTGCCACACCTTTGGCAACGGTTAATATCGTGCCTTCCTTTGGCTTCATAACGGCTTTATAAGCGGATTCTACCGCAAGTTGGAAGGAATCTGCAATCACTTGGGTGGTAATCTCTTCCTGGGTCTTAAATCCTTTGGTCAGTCCTCGCAATAACTGTGACAGAATTACTCCAGAATTTCCCCGGGCTCCCTTTAGGGAACCAGATGAGATTGCTTTGCACAGTGTAGCCATGTCTACCTCTTCCGAAAGTGCTTCCACTTCCTTTGCTGCAGACAAAATCGTCAGTGACATATTTGTTCCGGTATCTCCATCCGGGACCGGAAATACATTTAACTCATTGATGTAATCCTTGTGGGCATTGATATTCGCTGCTCCTGCAAGAAAAAATGCCTTACATTGTTTCGCATAAATTACAGTCGACACAATCTTTTCCTCCATATTTTAATCAATTACTCGTACATTATCTACACATACCACAACCCGGTCCACTTTGCAACCGGTGAAATGTTCCACTTTGTAAGTTACAGCCTGAATCAAGTTTTTGGTAACTGCAGGAATGCTTACTCCGTACGCAACAATAATGTGCATTTCGATGTACAGACGGTCATCATTTAAAATAATGTGAACGCCTTTACCAGCACTCTCTTTTTTCAGAAGGTGGACAATCCCGTCCTTCATGTTCATCATTGCCATGCCAACAATACCGAAACAATCCAGAGCTGCCATGCCTGCATGAGTGGCAATCACATCCTGATTTATAGTTAATGTGCCCATTTCATTGGAAATCTCTTTCTGACCCATAGATTACGCCTCCTCTTATTACAAATTCTAAATCATTCTCTTTGATTATACCCAATTTTGCACAGAAAAGAAACAAAAAAATGAAAATAATTCAATTTTTTACTTGCAAAGCCTGTCACAATCTGATAGAATAGTTTTCGTTGTAAGCCTAATAATAGGTTTAAATGGGTTTATAAGGAGGTGTCAGAACATGGCAAAATGTGCAGTATGTGGTAAAGGCGCTCATTTCGGACAGAATGTGAGCCACTCACACCGTAGATCTAATAGAATGTGGAAATCTAATATTAAGTCTGTAAGAGTAAGTGTTAATGGTGGAACCAAGAAGATGTATGTATGTACATCCTGCTTACGTTCCGGTAAAGTTGCAAGAGCTTAATTGAGGAATGGAAGGGACCGCTTTTTAAGCGGTCTTTTTTATTTCTGTGAAAACAAAAAACTGGCTGTCAAGCTCCATCAACGGCTCCGACAGCCAATTTTCTAACATTTGCAAAATAATAAATAGAATAAAATAAAACAAATAATAATTGTAATCCAGTCAAACACATCGCTTCCTATAATCTTGCACAGAAGCATGCCAAATCCAATCCAGAACAGACTAAAACCGCATATTCGTTTCACGCTCTCACCACTTTGCCATTTCCAATAAATGCCACAGGATCTGAGGCAGTTATACCCTTATTACAGAATATGCCCGGATTGCCTGAAATATTCCAACGTGTCGCGAAAATTTATTCTGCCTCACTAGCAAGGTCTTCAATAATCTCATCGTCTGTCTTATTCGCTTCTTTATTACTAATCCGGTCAATCAAATCAGGAACCAGATCTAACAGTTTTGTCAATGTCTCCTGGTTCTTTACATTGACCAGACGGGTTTTTCCATCCTGAATTACCAGGACTGCACTGGGGGTCATTTTACCACCCATTCCGCCTCCTGCCTTTGTCTTTTTGTCAGAACCCTCTGAGTAGGCACCAGCGCCCACACCAAACGAAACGTCCACCAGGGGAAGAAGAATGGTATTACCGAACTGGGTCGGTTCTCCCACTACCGTCTTCGCGGACAGAAAACTGTCCATTCCCGAAAATAACGCCCCTACCGTTGAATTAAAATCATTTGCCATAACTAATTACCTCCTGTAATTTTCCGAAAACGCTGAATGGTTTTCTTAATAGATTGATTCAATACTATTCTTAATGCAGCAACTGCAAGAAAGACAAGACATATATGCCCTTTTATGTGGAGTTCGCCCTCCAGACAAACTTCTTCAAAATCAGGCTGTATCTGAAAACGGGGACCAATCACAGCATAAAACATACTGATGGCTCCCAACACTTCTCCGGTATCTGCCGGGTCGGAAAATCCATAGTGAAGTCTGCCAGAGATTTTCCGGGGTTTCCAGTGCCGCAAAACCATCCCCAACTGTGCCTTTACCTTACGGATTGCCCGTCTGGTTGTTTCCGTTTTCCATAATTTATATAGTAAGGCCGCTTTGTCCCGGGTTTCCCGGAACTGGGAATAAAACTGTTTACAGCCTGTCCGGATGTGCCTGGCTTTCTCTTTTAGTTTTGCCCCAAAATCCGGTAATCTAAAAGTGTTTCTTTGCTTCTTTGAAGATTTTGGTGAAGAAACGATATCGTTTTCCACATCTTCGGTGTATGGAATACTCTCTTCTTCCGCATCTTCGGTGTCTTTGACGGTATCCTCCAACTCATCTTGTGTATCTGGAAACGTATCTTCCACTACATCCTCTGTATCTGAAACCACTTTCTTTGCGGTATCTTCCACATCCTGCGCCAGTTCTGAACTGTTTTTTGCATCATGAAACAACGTAAACCACAAAACTTTAAAACGGTATTTTACAGGAGAATTCATGGTATAATCAAACGTCCCCCGTAACAATGGTCCACAATAGGAAATCCTGCCATCTGCCAGCAATTTCCCGCCATAATAGGAAAGGTTGCCCCGGTAACAAATCGGTACAAAGAGCAGGAGAAGCAACAGAAACAGTAAAATTCCCAGCACTGCGAGAAGAAGAATTCCTATAATCTTTAAAATACTGAGAAGAATTCCCATGCTAACCTCCCATCTTATGCCCCTTTGGTAATCCCATAAAATCCCGCAGATTACAGTCATTCTGCACTGTCAGACAATCCTGAACCATTTCTTCCACTAAAGCAAAAGCCTCGCTGCGGGTTTTGGCAATTCCATATACAGTGAGTTCCAAATGATTCCGGTAATATTTTTGGAATAACTCATTGTAGTAATGAATATCGAACAGATTCTCATCATTACTGGCATTCGTTATTATGAATAATTGTAGTATTTTGCGATTTCGTAAAAGCTTTTTCAGAATCTTGTCCTGCTTTCCTTCAAGGCTTTTACCAACGTATAAATGGGGACTGATTACCATACACTTACCTATTCCATAATCATATTTATAATATCGATACTGGCACACAACTCTGCAGTATTGGAACAATGCTCCAGAGAATACTCAATATACTCCGTAATTTCCTGGGTACTGTTAAAAAATACAGGTACGGTGCCCAATACCATGCTCATAACCGCACGATTCAAAATGGCGGAATGATTTTTGAAAAACGCTGCAAATTCCTCCAGCAAATCGCTGGTTGTTTTCTGAATAAATTCCGGAGTTGCTGGAACACTTTGCGTCTCCTCCTGAAGGTCAATGAAAATACTGGAAGAAACCAGTTTTTCACAGGTAGCAAGGGCTTGCATCGCGGCATCTTCCGGACACTCCGCCAAGACGTCATGTAACAGTGCTTCGTATTCCATCACCCGCTCCATTACGGATTCCTGTTTTCCCTCTAACTCCTCTAAGTAACTATTACAACCATCCAACACACTCTGAGGGTCATCACAAAAGTGGGTTCGAATCTGTTCCGTTAAAGTATCTGCTGTTTCTGCTGCATGCCCGGTCTGACTGACAAAGGGCTTGCAAAGCTGCATCGTGTAAAAATGGTTGATGCATTCCTGAATCTGCATATACAGGTTCACCATAAAGGTCAGTGTCTCAGTACACTGCTCCAAACGTTCCCGCAAAGTGTCATATTCTTCTTTGCTCATAGTTGTATAATCTGCATTCCGGCACTCTGCTACCAGAGTGGACAAATCTGCAAGTCCTTCTACCGGTTTCAAATCGTCCTTTAACCCGGCAACAGTGCGAATCTGGTATACAAAATTGGAAATTCCGGCTTCATCGGAATCCTTATAGATTGCCAGACTGTCTGTAATAATGTCGTAAAAACGCTGTTTGGTCATACGCAATGGCAGTTCTGACACAATGGTTTTAATTTTGTCATTGGTCACTACAGCATCCTTGTCAGCAAAAATAAACTGCTGAATCCGGGTCAAAGTAACCTGTAAATCGGGAACTGTTACCTCCCGGAACCGGTACTCTACCCGGTTGAGAATATGCTCATAAATACCTAACAAATCCGTATACAGCGTTATGTTGTCCATAACCTTCATAATATTGTCCCGCAGGGGAGAAATTACCGCAATCGCCTCCTCGCCATTCAATGCAAGAGCACGGTTTAATTCCTCTATGATTGGTTTGACCCATTCCTGCTCCGGTTCCTCAGAGAGAATTTCAAAAACGGTATAGTAACTATACGCCAGATGAATGCTGGCATATTCGTAGTACATTCCGGCAAAATTCCGAGTATACTCCGCAAGGTAGGGAGCATAACTTTTTTTCTTTTTCATTTTTTGAATCAGTTCTTTTTCGTTCATGTGTACACAGTACCTTTCCTATATAATAAATACTTTCATCATATTGGTGAGGGCATGCTCCCCGTAAACACTTCCTGCAGTCATAACAACCACATCTCCCTCTTGTACCAGTTTGGCTTCTTTCACGGTATCCACAGCCAAATCCAGAATTTCACTGGTATGCGCTACATGTTTGGTACGCAGGGGAGTCACACCCCAGTATATCTGCATCTTGCGCAGTGTTTTCTCCACCGGGGAAAGCCCAATAATATGAGATTCCGGTCGGAATTTGCTGACCACCCGGGCGGTTCCTCCGGACATACTGGAAGTCAGTATATATTTTGCCCCTACGTTGCTGGCGGTTGCCACAGAGGAAAACGCAACTGCACTGGAAATATCCAGATTCTCCTTCATTTTCTTTTTCTTCATATGTAACTCATAATTCAAATGCTCTTCCGTTGCCTCAGCAATTCCCGCCATCATCTGTACCGCTTCTACCGGATATTTTCCGACTGCAGTTTCCCCGGACAACATAATTGCATCGGTCCCGTCATAAATCGCATTTGCCACATCGGTAACTTCTGCTCTTGTAGGACGGGGATTGCGCATCATAGAATCCAGCATCTGGGTTGCCGTAATAACTGGTTTATATGCCTGGTTGCATTTCTGAATCAATTCTTTCTGGACAAAAGGAACTTCCTGGGCAGGAATTTCTACACCCAAATCGCCCCGGGCTACCATGATGCCGTCTGCTTCTGCCAGAATCGCATCCATATTTTCCACACCTTCGTGATTTTCAATTTTAGCAATAATGCTGATGTCTTCTGCCCGGTGTGCTTTTAACAATTTTTTAATCTCTACAATGGCATCTGCATTGCGGACAAAAGAAGCAGCGATGAAATCTACATCGTTCTCAATTCCAAAGGCAATATCATCTTTGTCCTTCTCTGTAATTGCCGGCAGATTCACTTTCACATTCGGCACATTGACGCCCTTTTTGGAGGAAAGGGGACCACCGGAAATAACTTTACATTCGATTGTCGTATCTGTACAAGAAAGTACACTCAATTCCAGCAATCCATCATCCAGGAGAATCCGGTTACCGACAGACACATCTTTTGGCAGTTCGGCATAAGTAATGGGAATGAGATGATCCTCTCCTTCGATTTCTTCCGTTGTCAGTGTAACCGTATCTCCTTCCACAAGGGTAATCTTCTCATCCTTCAACGTTCCTACACGGATTTCCGGTCCCTTCGTATCCAGCAGAATCGCAATGGGAATGTCCAACTCCTTGCGCACCTGCTTAATCAGTTCAATGGTTTTCTGATGTTCTTCATAATCCCCGTGGGAAAAGTTCAAACGGGCAATATTCATTCCGCTCAGAGCCAGTTTTTTCAAACATTCCACATTTCGCGTATTCGGCCCCATAGTACAAATGATTTTTGTTTTCTTCATATTTTTCATTCCTCTTTCTTTAAAATAGTATTGCCTTCTTCATACATAGTCTATGAAGGAAACGAATTTATTTGACATGTTGGTGGGTAAATAAATGATTCTGACAATATTCGTAATTTCCCTTACATTTTGAGCAGAATCTAAATTCCAGTTCCGGATGGTCTTCTTCTGTTGCACCACACACCGCACATTTGTGCCGGGTAGCCCCCTGGGGACGTACTACTTTTGCCTGAAACTTCTTTTTGCGCTGCTTTTGTTTATGGGACACATGAGTCCGCTTCCGGGTCAGGTAATAGAAAATAAAGAAGTTCAAAAGGGACATCACAATGGATGCCACATCTCCCCACATCCAAATCCTCCCGGCGCGGATTGCCATAAGACACTGGTATATCTCATAAATCATTAAGGCATAGTATCCGTATGCCATCCATTTTACCTTAATCGGAAGTATAAACATGAACAACACTTCCATATCCGGGTAAAGCATGGCAAAGGCCAAAAACATAGACATGAGAATGTAGTAATTCGTTCCAATTACATGCTGGGCTTCTCCGGTTGTCAGAAATACAATCAGGTATGCCAGTGCATTTCCCAGAACCGTAAACAATATGCCGGAAAAAATATAGACATTATAGTAAAATGTACCCCATGTCTGTTCCAGAGTTTGTCCAATGGAAGCATAAAAAAACAGGGTAACAATAACCAGCAATCCGGTACTGGGTGGAATCAGCAAAAAGGAAAACAGTCTCCAAATCTGTCCATGAAATACTGAATACATATCCAGACATAAGAAACTGTATGCCAGCTGATTTGTAATCAATATCAGAATCAGCCCTATCACATAAAAGCCAATCATATACATTGTCAGATTCGGTATCGCATATTT
>JAQXNR010000182.1 GCA_029098105.1 Lachnospiraceae bacterium | reverse complement strand
ATGGAGCATTTTATGAATCCGGCTTAACCAACATCACCATTCCGAAAAAAGTAACAACCATAGAAAAGGAAGTTTTCTATCACTGTACCTCTCTGAAGAAGGTAACTTTTGAGACACAGAAGTTGAAGACCATATCCTCCTCTCTGTTTGAGGGCTGTAAGAAATTAAAAACGATAACCCTTCCGGGTAACGTCACAAAGATAGAGGAAAAGGCTTTTAAGGAGAGCGGTTTAACCAGCATTACCATTCCGGAGAAGGTAACTTCAATTGGGAACGAGGCTTTTGCAGATTGTAGAAGTTTAAAGAACATAGTCTTTGAGGGAGAACAGGTAGAGGTTATTGGAAGCGATGCATGTAAAGGGATTCCGGCGGACTGTGTCATAACCGTGCCGGCAGGACAGGGAGAGCGGATGAAAGCCTTGCTGACAGCGTCGGGACTGCCTGAGAGTGTGACAGTAACAGAACAATAATACTTTTTCACTTTAAAGTGCGAAAAAATCCTTGACAAGGAGCAGTGTCTAAGTTATAGTAAGCATAAAGTAACTACGAAAGGAGATTTTGTGATGACCGCAGGAAAGAATACCGCATTTGCATATTCTTATTACTGGCATTATAACAATGACAGTTTTTTGTGTTGCGGTTGACATCATAGAATTTCGATTCAGTTTAGGAGAAGATATACAGGTGATGCCCGCAACAGGCATCACCTGTTTTGCATTCTTAAGAAGGAATCTAAGTGGAGATGCCGGGCATTAGAAAAGGAGGATGAGAACATGATTATTATTTTGAAGAAACAGGCAGACGAAAAAAAGGTGGAGGAATTAAAGGAAGGGTTGATGGCAAAGGGGCTTACGGTTCAGGAGTCTCAAGGGACATCTTCTAAACTGCTGGGGCTGATTGGAGATACCTCAGCACTGGATGCAGATGTGATTCTTTCTAATGAGGTGGTAGAAAGTATTCGCCGGATTCAGGAGCCATACAAAAAAGCAAACCGAAAAATGCATCCGGAGGATACGGTAGTGGAAATTGCCGGAAGAAAAATTGGTGGTGGGCAGTTTCAAGTGATTGCAGGTCCCTGTTCCATTGAGACAAAAGAGCAGATTACTGAAGTGGCAGAGGATGTGAAGAAAGCAGGCGCTGGCTTGTTAAGGGGTGGTGCGTTTAAACCCCGGACTTCCCCCTACGCTTTCCAGGGGCTTCACGATGAAGGGCTGAAACTGTTACTGGAGGCGAAAAAGGCGACAGGTCTGCCGATTGTGACAGAACTGATGGATGCCCGGCACATTCCCCTGTTTGAGGATGTGGATATGATTCAGATTGGTGCCCGCAATATGCAGAATTTTGAACTGCTTAAGGAAGTGGGTAAGTTGAATAAGCCGGTTTTATTGAAGCGGGGACTTGCCAACACGCTGGAAGAATGGATTATGAGTGCTGAGTACATTATGGCGGGAGGAAATGAGAATGTCATTTTATGTGAACGGGGAATCCGTACCTTTGAAACCTCTATGCGTAATACGCTGGACATTTCTGCGGTTCCCATGCTGAAAAAGATGAGCCACCTGCCAGTGGTAATCGACCCCAGCCACGCAGCCGGACTGCGCTTTATGGTAGAACCGCTGGCGATGGCTGCGGTTGCTGCAGGGGCAGATGGGTTGATGGTAGAGGTTCACAACAATCCGGAAAAGGCGCTCTGTGACGGTCCCCAGTCTCTGACCCCGGAAATGTTTACAGACCTGATGCAAAAAATAGTAAAGACAGCAAAATTTTTTGGAAAACAGGTTAATTAAAAGAGTGGAAAGAGAAGGGTGCATCCTATGATGACGGAACTGGAGAAACATTACAATAAATTTAACGAGGACAAGCGGCTGACCAGAAGGCATGGTCAGGTAGAATACAGAACTTCCATGAAATACATTCACAAATACCTGACAGATTGCCCTGGGGCTGCGATTCTGGATGTGGGTGCAGGAACCGGGCGGTATTCCATTGCTCTGGCTCGGGAGGGTTATGATGTGACAGCGGTGGAACTGGTAAAGTACAATCTGGGGATTTTAAAGTCCAAAAACAGTAGTGTAAAAGCATATCAGGGAAATGCCTTAAAATTAAAACGTTTTGCCGACGCCTCTTTTGATATGACGCTGGTGTTTGGTCCGATGTACCACCTGTACTCGATAGAGGACAAAGTTACTGCATTAAAAGAGGCGAAACGGGTGACAAAGGCAGGAGGCGTAATTTTAGTTGCCTATTGTATGAATGAGTATGGGGTTTTGACGTATGGGTTTAAGGAAAATCATGTGCAGGAATGCCTTAAAGATGGCAGACTGAACGAAGCGTTTCACTGTGTTTCCCAGGAAAAAGATTTGTATGATTATGTTCGTCTGGAGGACATTAATGCCATCAATGCAGCGGTGAGTGGGGTGAAGCGGGAGCAGATAGTAGCGGCAGATGGACCGGCGGATTACCTGCGTCCCGTGTTGAATGCCATGGATGAGGAAACCTTTGAACTGTTTGTACAATACCATTTTTCCACTTGTGAGCGCCCGGAATTACTGGGGGCAAGTGCACATACACTGGATATTTTAAGAAGGGTGGAGTAGTAAGGAGGGAAAGACTTATAGCACCTCCCGGTTTCCCTTTGTATACTGTACCAGTTTCCAAATCAGAGTGGCAGGCAGACTGATTATAATATAAAGACTGGATAAAAGGCCTAATCCACATCCAACAACACCAAGTACAAGAATTAAAATATTCATATATGTATCTCTCCTTTGCAACTATATTTGTTTATATGTATTTTACCAGTCTGCCTTCGGGAAAAAAATAAAATTGCCGGAATCTTAGCACAATCAAAACAGAAAGAAAAAGTTTCTTAACAAAAATTTAGCAGCGGCGGGAAGGGATTTTGCGGTATGATAAAATCAGGGAAAAGGAAAGAAAAGGCTGGTAACAGAATATGAAAAAACAGTTGAAAAATATAATGATTACAGTATTTTTTCTTGCGCTGGCAACCGCAGTTGCCTTTGCTTTATTTTATATGGTATCCAATGACAATTCTGCAAATATTGCCATCGTATATGTCCTGGCATTGATTTTGATTTCCCGGTATACTACCGGATTCTGGTATGGATTGGGCTCTGCTATTGTATGCGTGGCATGCGTGAATTTTCTTTTTACTTACCCCTATTTTAAATTGAATTTTACATTGACCGGGTACCCGGTTACCTTCCTTGCCATGCTGGCGATTACCCTGGTGACCAGTGCAACGACCAGTGCAATGACAAAGCAGGCAGAGCAGTTAAAGCAGCGGGAAAAAGAACTGGCAGAAGCAGAAAAAGAACGGATGCGTGCCAATTTACTCCGGGCGGTTTCCCATGATATCCGCACGCCCCTCACCAGTATTATTGTGGCAAGTGATTCTTATACGGAACACCCGGACCAGTATTCCAGAGATGAGGTGGAGACTTTGTTTTCCCAAATTAGTGAAGATGCCCAGTGGCTTCTTCACATGGTGGAGAATCTTCTTTCTGTTACTAGAATTGATGCGGGTGGAGGGGATTCTGCCACGAAAAAAAGTGGTGTGGTAAAAAGCATGGAGCCGGTGGAAGAGATTGTGGAGGAGGCGGTGTCCCGGGTTAAGAAACGAATCGTTGGTGCCGGAATTGCAGTGAAGTTACCGGAGGAATTTGTAATGATTCCGGTAGACCCTCTGTTGATTGAGCAGGTACTCATCAATCTGTTGGAGAATGCCATCGTACACGGGAAAGGAGAAAAGCCCATTGAACTGACAGTCGTTTATGAGGAAAATATGGTTGCCTTTCACGTCCGGGATTATGGAATTGGAATTGAGGAAAGCCGCATACAGGGCATTATGAACGGGACCTATGCGGCAGGAGAGTACAGTACGGAGCAGCGTAAAGGCATGGGCGTGGGACTGTCTATATGCAAAACCATTGTGGATGCTCATGGGGGAACCTTTGAAGCCCTGGGCCATAGAGAGGGTTCTGAATTTATTGTTGCGATTCCCCGTAGGGAACAAGAGGCATAGGGCAGAAGAGAGTAGGAGGCAGAAAGGATTGGAGAATAAATTAAAAATATTAGTGATAGAAGATGAAAAAAACATTTTAAATTTTATTGGAAAAAATTTGGAACTCAGCGGTTACCGGGTGTTGAAGGCATTAACTGGAGAGGAAGGATTGCTGGTTGCCCTGTCCCAGAATCCAGATGTGATTCTTCTGGATTTGGGATTGCCGGACATGGATGGATACGAGATTATAAGAAAAGTGCGGGAAGTGAAAAATACGCCAATTCTCGTAGTTTCTGCCCGAACTACTGAGCAGGAAAAGGTGAAAATTCTGGATGCAGGGGCGGATGACTACATTACAAAACCTTTTGGAACCTCAGAGTTGCAGGCGCGGATTCGTACCTGCCTGCGGCATTTGAATCAGTCCAATGGGGAAGCATCTTTGCCGATGGCGCAGTACCGTTCAAAGGATCTGGTTATTGATTATGAGCGGCGAAGGATTACTGTGCGGGGAGAGGAAGTGCATCTGACTCCGGTAGAATACAAAATGGTGTGTTACCTTGCGAAAAATGCGGGAAAGGTAGTCACATACTCTTCCATGTTGGTGGAAATCTGGGGTCCTTTTGTAGACGATGACAACAAAATATTGCGGGTAAATATGGCGAATATCCGGCGTAAAATCGAACAGGATCCGGCACAGCCCCAGTATATTTTTACAGAACTGGGAGTGGGGTACCGTATGTTGGAGGAAGGTCTGTAAAGGTTCCTTGCGGGGAATCTTAGCAGTATTTTAGCCCAATTTTCAGAAAATTTGTGTTAGAATAAACTCACAGAAAATTGTTTAAAATGTGTTGAGGGAAAGGAGAATCTAACATGAGTTCATCAATTATAATCGGAGTTTTGGGAGGAATTATTTTGGTAGGTTTTTTTGCATATAATATTTATGATAATTTTCTGAAAAAAGATGAGGAGGATACGAAGAAATCGAAAGAAGTATAATTATGGGTTAGGGGAGTATAATATTATACATATATTGTACGTTGCTGCCAGGGCATGCGGGCTCTGGCAGTTTTTTTTGTTTAGACGCAATATTAGAGGATGATAATATATCATAAAAGAAAGTGTCCCGTCCTTGCAACAATTACGCAATAGTGCAATAATAAGGGCAAGCGATGTGTAATGTGTAAGGAGGAAACAGAATGCATATTGAGGAAGTAGAACGGTATAAAGTGGCATGCCATGTGTCCCGGAAGGATTTGCGGCTACATGGAATTATGGTAGAGGATCTGGTAAACCGGACGCCGCTGGGACGGATGTTTATTGGTAAGGCATCGGAACTCTCCAAGGACAGTACTGAGTATGACTGGCCCGGATGCGCATTCTCCATGCAGATGGAATTTTACCCGGATGATATTATTTTGATTTTTTCGGAGCGGATAGATGATTACATTTATAATCTGCGTCAGACGGAAATGACGCTGCCTCAGGAACAGGCAGAGGAATTTGGTAAGATGATTAATTTAATCAGCATGTCTGAGGAAGAGGAAGCACGACGGATTATTCGTAATTTTGAAAAAAACGTGCGGGAAATACAATAGAGAAATTGGGAGTGCAGATGGAGAACAAAAATATTCTAATCGTAGAAGATGATGATGAAATTAATAAATTGCTTTGTGATTACTTAGCATTACAGGGTTATGAGATTTTTTCCGCCAGTAATGGTTTACAAGCCAGTTCTTTGCTGGAGCGTCACAAGGACATTGACTTGGTGCTTTTGGATATCATGCTTCCGTTTCGCAGCGGCGATATAGTGCTTCAGAAACTTCGTGAGAATTCCGACATACCAGTCATTATTCTGTCAGCAAAAGACACTGTGCATACGAAGATAGATTTGATTCGAATGGGTGCGGATGATTATATTACCAAACCCTTTGATTTGGATGAAGTGCTGGTGCGGATGGAAGCGGTGTTGAGAAGAACTTCTCATAGCGAACAGACAAACGTGCAGGCGGAGCAGGAACTTACCTTTAAAAATCTGCGCATGGATTGTGAAGGAAAAATGGTATACGTGAAGGAACAGCCTCTGACATTGACAAGCAAAGAATACGGTATTTTAGAGTTGATGTTAAAGAACCCTTCCAAATTATTTTCCAAAGCGAATCTGTTTGAGAGTGTGTGGAATGAAGAATATTTCAATGAAGATACGACTTTGAAAGTGCATATGAGTAACATCAGGACCAAGATTAAACAGTATGATGAAGAGGAATATATAGAAACCGTCTGGGGGATGGGATACCGCCTCAAAAAATAACCTTTTCTTAACCTTTTGTTTTACCATACTTAACCTTGTTGCTTTAGAGTATAGATATCAAATCGCAATGTCAGGCATTGCAGAAAGGGGTATGTATGGAATACATATTAGAAGTGAAAAATCTGACCAAAAAATATGGCAAGAAGATAGTTGTAGATTCCGTCAATCTGTCTGTGGAAAAGGGACATATTTACGGCTTGATTGGTCCCAATGGTGCTGGAAAAACTACCATTATGAAAATAATTGCTGGTCTCGCTGCTCAGGATGGAGGGACAGTTGCTCTCTTTGGCAGCGAAAACAATCTGGACGCGAGCAGAAGTCGAATGAGTTTTATGCTGGAGGCGCCCTATTTGGAAAAAAGCATGACAGCCAGACAGAATATGGAATATATTCGTTATGTCCGCGGTGTGGCAGATGAAAAAAGAATCGAAGAGATGTTGGATTTTGTGGGACTTGCCGATGTAGGAAAAAAGAAAGTGGGTCAATTTTCCCTCGGAATGAGACAGCGCTTAGGCATTGGTATGGCGCTGTTGCCCGGACCGGAACTGATGATTCTGGATGAGCCGGTCAATGGATTGGATCCGGAGGGAATCGTTGAAGTTAGAAATATATTAAAGAAACTGGCCTATGAAGATGGTATCACCATATTGATTTCCAGCCATTTGCTGGCAGAGTTGTCAGAACTCTGCTCAGACTATGCCATTATTAATGAAGGTACAATTTTAGAGTGTTTGTCTGCCGAAGAACTGGAAAGCAAATGCAGAAGTTATATTTCGATTCAGACGGACAATATTTCGGAGTCGGCTGCCATTCTGGAGGAGCAGCTTGCCACCAATAATTATAAAGTGATAGAGCACGATGAAATCCATCTCTTTGATTATGTAGATGATGTAAAAAAAGTCTCTAAAACCCTTACAGACAGTGGAATGATTATTACAAAACTGCTGGTAGAGGGCGAATCCTTAGAGGAATACTATATTTCAAAGGTAGGTGGAAAATATGAATAGATTAGTAAGAGCAGAATGGTACCGCTTCCTTCACGCAGGACATTTTGTAGAATGGTTGATTATTGTTTGTGCCGTAATCATTTCTTTGATGTGGGCAGTAGAACCAGATATTCTTTCTTTGAATATAGAGCAGATGTTGCCTGCCTGTGTAGAGGGAAGTATGAGTATTCAGTTGTTTGTGCCTGTGCTGGTGGCTGTCATTGTGGGATTTGGTTATATGCGAAAGACGGCATACTATGAGGTAATGGCGGGAAACAAAATTTCCCAGATTATTTTGAGCAAGGTAGTGGTTGATGCGATAGTGGTTGCCGTATGTGCTTTTGCAGCTTTTTGTGTGATACCGGCAATGGCGTATATACGCAACGGCCTTGGAGATGTCAATCATGTAGGAGAACGGGTTGCCTTATTTTTTGTGATTCTCTTACATATTTGTATTGCTGGCGCATTGATGGCAACGGCACTCCGGCATATTATAGCATCGGTAGCAATCTACCTGCGGTTTGCTGCACTGGAAGGGATTCTTTCCATGATTCTTTTGCTGATTGCATCGGAAGAAACGCCGAAATGGCTGGAGATTGTGCAGGAATGGCTGGTTGTGAACCAGATTACGCAGGTGTTTTTGGGAGAAGTGACAGCACGATTTACGGTTGCTGTTTTGGGTAGTTTGTTGTTAGAGGCTGCTTTTTTGTATGTGATTTCCTATATTTGTATGAAGAAGAAATTATACCGCTGATTGGAGAAAAAACGTGAGCGAACAAAAAATATTGCTGTCTATTATTTGTATATTGTGTGTTGCTGTTTTAGTGCTCTGCCTGCGCCTTTACCAGTACCAAAAGCAGGTGCAAAAGTTTGCCAGGCGCACCAGGGAACGCAGGGAAGAGAATATGAACCAGCCTGTGACGGTGGATTTATTTCAGT
>JAQXNR010000181.1 GCA_029098105.1 Lachnospiraceae bacterium | reverse complement strand
TAAACCATTGGCGGATTGGTACAAACTGTACCTGTCCATGCTACTGTAATGGCTTTCGGTTTCTCTCCGGGTCTTTGACAACTGACTAATACAGCCGGAATTGGGTAAAGCATATTTCCTGCTTTCCAATGCTGCTTTTGGGATTCCATATTATTCCTCCGTTGTTGTCTGTGCATCCGGCTTTGTTGGTGCAGTTTCTGGTTCTGCTTCCGTTTCTTTTTTTTCTAAATCAGAAACCGTATAGAGAAACATCGAACTGGTACGCAAAACTTTTTCCTTTGCTGTTTCCTGAAGCACCTGAATCCGGTCTCCATCCTTAAGTTTTGTCAAAATCCGCAATGCACTATTACTTATAAACTCTACTTCCACATCTTCTCCATTGACTTCCACATGGCTGCACTGGGTATAATTTGCACCATAAAGAATTGCCGACTCTTCCGATGCCAGAACAGAATTGATTTCTACCTCCTGCACACCAAACGTCATATCCGTCTGTAAATATGGGTTCTGCTTACGGTATACATACTGCTCGCCATAAAGCATATCATACTGCAATGCCCGCAATCTACTTAAATAACGTTTCTTCCCGGCATACCGCTGGTGGTAACGCATAATCGTTCCCGTATGAATATTCAGGCGGTTGAATACTTCTGCGGTCAACTGGTATGCATTCAAATCCTTATCCTTCTTCTTCATATCGAAGTTACTCCAGATTACATACTCCGTCTGATATACATCCCCATTGTCCAAATCTTCATCGGTAAATCCCAATCCCGGCAAATGGTCTCCATATAAAACCAGCACGGTATCTTCATCGAACTCGCTTAATGTAGCACACAACTGCTCCAGGAAATCATCCATCTCACGAATCTGTTCCACATAATAGTTAACCGCATTCTCCTGCTCCTTCTCAGAAACATTCTGTACCGTAATTTCCGGGTCTTCTACCTGAGCAGATTCCTTATAATAGTCCCCATGTCCCTGAACCGAAATGGTATAAATATAATCCGGCTCTGAGGTGGAGTGCAGTGCATCCATAATCTCATTCGTCAAAACACTGTCCTTGGCCCATCCCGTCTTCGTTCGCTCTTTGGCATCCATTGTCTCAATGGTAGAAAAATTGTCATAACCCAGATTCGTAAATACCTTGCTTCTTCCATAAAACGTCGCTGTATTATTGTGAATCGCATGGGTTCCATATCCTAAAGACTTCAAATCGTAGGCAGCACTTTCACAGGTACGTTTTTTCAGAATTGTTTTATAGGGTACTCACCCGGAGAAAAGAATCCCAAATTCATGCCCGTCATAATCTCAAACTCTGTATTTGCTGTACCTGCACCAAAAGCAGGAACCGTCAGATACCCGGAAGAATAGTTCTCCTTCAGGGAAGTAAAATAGGGAATGGGATTGTCTGTAAACTCGTATTCCTTCACATGGTTGATATCAAAAAAGGACTCAAGCTGCAGAAAAACAATATTAGGTGTCTCCTCCTTTTTTCCCTGTTTCTCACTTTTAAAGCGTTTGTTTACACCAGCCATGATATCATTTATTTTCAGTTCTGAATAATCAATTGGCTTTGTGATTCCGTTGCGCATTCCCGTTACCGTAAAACAATAGGCAACGCCATAATCCTTATAAGCATAAGCAAGGTTCGGAAGAACCGTAGAAAAGACCCCTGCATGAACCAGTCCTTTCATACCATAGTACATGGCAAACCAATACAGCACAATGACAACCACATTGCGGACATAATGCATCTTTCCTTCATATTTACGAATCCGTACAATGAGAAAAACAACCAGTATTACTGCCAGAACTGCCAGAATTCCCACCAGTATCATCTGCCAGATTTCCATGTAATTGCCCATAACACCTAATGCCGCATCTACCAGTCGAAAATCAATCGTAGAAAAAGGGGTAACCCTAAAATGTAAAACAACGCCATTGGTAATTCCAATCGCCAGCCAGACAAAACTAATCAACACATAGCCAAGAGAACGTTTTCGAATCATATACACAACAGTAAAGGGAGTCATGACCAGAAAGGCATTCATAATATAACAAAGCGGTGACATCATAAAAAACTGTAGACCGCCCACTAAGGAATGTCTTCCACAACATTCAATAATATATACCAGAAACAGACACCACAAATACAGACGCAACGGCGTAAAATTCCACACCGCCTTTCCTGTTGCCCGCAATTTACCGGAAACCCAACTCTGCTTTTCTTTACTCTCACTCATTTTCTTACCATCCTTCATATTACATACCATTATTACCTATAAAATTCCTAAACATACGCAAAACATTGTACTATATTCTATGAAAAAATTGAAGTGACAAAAATCAATTAACAGAAAAATTTAATAATTTTTCACAATCTCTG
>JAQXNR010000180.1 GCA_029098105.1 Lachnospiraceae bacterium | reverse complement strand
GACGCTGATATGTGTGCAGAAAATATTGCAGTGGGCGACCAGACGGCGCAGCAGGTTATGAATTCCTGGATGAATTCCCAGGGACATCGGCAAAATATTCTGTTAGAGGATGCTACTACGATTGGTATCGGTTGCTTTGTTCACAATGGGGTTTTGTATTGGACACAGTGCTTTGGAACGGGAAGTGATACGGTGGATTGCAGCAGCCCTGCCAATACTACGGTGACTCAGAAGATTGCACTGGCAACGGAGAAATTTGACGAAGCATCAACGGGTACGGGAGTTGATTTTTCTTTTGGAGAATCGGTTGCATATGAGTATAAGTTCCAGTTGCAGTTGGAGAAGAATTCCATAAAAGCAGGAGAGAATACAATGGCAAAACTCTGTGTTGTAAATCCTGGATTTTCCAGTGCGAGAGCAGTGCTGAATCCGGAAGGTGTGACCTTTAGCAGCAGCGATCAGAAAGTAGCAAAGGTAGATTCTGCGGGAACGGTCAATGGAGTGGCAAAGGGCAGTGCTACGATTACGGGAGCGATGACCTATTATAATGCCAGCGGTACGCTTACGGTGTCTGCTGTTACAGCAAGTCAGCAGGAGACACTGACTTCCAAAGAAATTGCGAAAGTGAAGAAGCAGTTGCCGAAGGGAAAGGTACAATCTGTCAAAAAAATTAAGAAAACATCCCTGCGGGTTACCTGTAAGAAAATGAAGCAGGTGTCCGGTTATCAGGTACGTCTTTCCAAAAACAAGAAGATGACAAAGGCAAAAGTACTCACAGCTAAAAAACGGCAGGTAACCTTTAAGAAATTGAAAAAGAACCAGAAGTACTATATTCAGGTCCGGGTATATAAAAAAGTGTCTGGAAAGAAAGTATATGGAAAATGGGGAACAGTAAAAAAAGTAAAATTATAAGTAAAATAAATAGCAAATAAAATTCCAGAATCCGGCGCTGAAAAATGCGCCGGATTTATTGGATTTTACAGTCTTTTACATTGGTACATTGCCAGAGAAAACGAGATTTTCGGGATTTGTATGTTCCGCTTAACTGATTCCCCTGAATGGTAATGTGGGAAAAAGGAAGTTTGGGAAAACCTGTAATTTTCACAGGAATAATACATTTTTTCTTTTTCCCCAGAAATCGGTTGTCCTGAATTTTAATGTTTTTGCAGGCGGTGGCAGAACTACCGGTCTGACTTTTTTTGCTGACATAAATAAAGCAGGCGGATTTTGCGTGCTGGGCGCCCATGCTGACAAACTGGTTTTTTGTAATCGTAAGATTTTTTACTTTGGGAAAGCGGATGGCATAACTGTAGCAGTCATAAAAGGTATTGCCCTGAATTGTAATATTCCGGCTGGCTTTGGAATAAGAGGTATGGGTTCCGATGGCATTTGGGGCATAGGTTCCCTGCCCCTGCTCAAATGTGCAGTCTGAAATTACAATATTTTCACAGGGGAGTCCGTCGTAAGCAGCACCGCCGGATTCGTCCCAGTAGGGCATACCTTTGTACAGCGCGCTGTCAATCTGTATCATTTCCCGGTATTGGAAAGCCGGATTGGCAATATAGGTACCGGTGAAATGGCAGTTGTGAATCGTGACGTTTTTACAGCCGCCCAAATCTATAATATGGGTTCCTGCCATACAATCCCGGAATTCCAGATTGTCAAAAGTAATGTCTGAGGCGTGCAGGAAAGCAAAGGTAACTCCGGAAATGATGGAGCCACAGGAGCCGTCAATCACTCCATTTGTAATGCGTACATTATGCAGCGCGCCGTAGCCGCTTATGTTTGCAGAATGAGGATGGTTTAAAAAGCGAAGACCATTTGCCCATTCCACATATTCGTCTGTGACACCGCCTGCATATCCGTCGCAGAGAGTGGCACCGTTCAGATTGATGGTAGTGTTGCTATACAAGTAAACATTGCGTTGCATAAGGTAGGTTTTGTTGGCTTCGAACACAACGATGGAAGGTTTGTCTCCAGTAGCGCTGAGAGCTGCCTGGATGGCTCCGGTATCATCGGTTACGCCATCACCTACTGCGCCATACTGCTGAACATACACAAGGAGCGGCGCAGTCTGGGCATGAGGTTCCCAGAAAAGAAGCAGCAGTGTCAGAAAGAAAAAGGCAGTTAATAATTTATATAGAATCCGTAGTTTTCGTGAAATCATGGATGTTTTCCTCACTTTTGTTTTTTCACCTACTTTTATTGTAACACGAAACCGGGGTTCCTAAAAGGCAGATGCTGAAAAAAGGTCTTTGTTGTATTTAAAAGGAATGTGTGATAGCATGAAAGGAAGAAAAATAGGAAAAATACTTGACTGTAAACCTGCTTTATACTTTATTTTACTATATGAAAACTGTTTTTATAGACAATTGCGAAACCGTTTTGTATTCGTTCCGATAGTTTGTAATAAATATTATAACGATGCTTCGTTGCACAAAAGCAGTGCAAAGGCGCATCTTATATAATATTTATTACAAACTATCGAAAACCGATAAAATATACGGTTTCGCAATCGCCTACTGATTTTCATATAGAGAGGAGAAGGTAAAATGAAGATTAGAGAAGTGGAAGAACAAACGGGTTTGACGAGAGCCAATATTCGCTTTTATGAGAGCAAAGGATTGTTGAAACCACAGCGACAGGAAAACAATTACCGTGACTATACACAACAGGATTTGGAACAGTTACAGAGAATTGTTCTGCTGCGCAAATTAGGTGTGCCTGTAGAAGACATTCATCAGTTGTTGCTGGGGGAGACTTCTTTGAGAGATACGATTGTAGCAACGCAGGAGGAATTGCAAAAGAAGATAGAGGAATTAAATGGTGCACTGGAATTGTGTAAAATCATAGAAGAGCGGAAGGAAACACTGGATTCTCTGGATGTGGCAGAATATCGGAGATTATTGGAGGAGAAGGAAGAACAGGGAAAGCAATTTATGGATATTATGGGAGATATACTGGAGGATTATACCCGGGATGTTGTGGAAGGTCAGTTTGGTATTTGTACAGTAAAGGGAAGCCGGCTGTTAGGAGGATTGGCAACGCTTGGTATTGCAGGAGTCTGGATTGCATTTTTAAACAAGGTAGTGTTTCAAGATCCTGCCAGTGGATGGGTTTCCTATTTATTGATGCCTTTCGTAATTTTTTTAGTTGTGTCGGTGATTTACATTGCCAATCGTGTTATAGAAGTAAAATGTCCGACCGCAGGCAAGGTATTTCGAACCGTTTTGCTGGTTATCTGTATGTGTATTTTTCTGGCAGTGGCTGGCTTGTTGATTTGGGGATTGCTGATTAGCAGAGGATGATAGATGATTGGGAGGAAAAGGATATGCAGATTTTGTGTATTGGAGACAGCAATACTTGGGGATACAATCCGGAAAATGGATTGCAACATAAAAACAGATGGACAAGGATTCTGGCAGAACGCATGCCGGAAGACGAAATTATAGAAGAGGGAATGTGTGGAAGAACACTGCTGTCAGTCGATTCTTTTGATGCATCATGGTGCGGAATTGAGGCATTGCCAGGAATCATCGCCGCACATAGAACTGCCGATGTGGTTATTCTCATGCTGGGAACCAATGAGTTAAAATCGGATTTTGGAGGCGGAGCCGCATACATAGCAAAGGGAATAGAACGGTTTCTTGAAATGCTTCAAACTCTCCATTCATGGGAAGGAGAGCAGATTCCCCAATTGTTGGTCGTTTCTCCTATTTTATTAGGAGACGATATTGTAGGAAAAGGTGGCATTTGTGCCGATTTTGATGAGACCAGTCTGGAGCAGTCTAAATTGATGGCGAGGGCAATTTCCAAGGTATGTGAGAAATACAATGTAGAATTTATGGATGGAGCAGAGTATGCAAAGGCATCTCTGAAAGATGCAATTCACATGGACGAAAAGAACCATGAAAAACTGGGAAAGGCGATTTATAATAAATTGCAGGAGATGTTGGAGTGTAAAGGTATATTTTGAAGCGATTAAATTTATGAAGGAGGAACGGATATGGAACTCTCAAGATACATGAAAAGTGTGGTTGATATGGACCGGGCATCGGTTGTCATCTGTAGTTTAGACCACAAAATAATTTATATGAATCCGGCTGCAATCAAGCGTTATGAAAAACGTGGCGGAAAGGAGTTAATCGGCAGAAGCCTTTTGGACTGCCATAATAAACATTCAACTGAAATAATAGAAAAAGTAGTAACCTGGTTTGGACAGAGCATAGAAAATAATATGATTTATACTTATTATAACGCCAAGGAGAATAAAGATGTATATATGGTGGCACTCAGAGATGACAATGGAACGTTAATCGGGTATTATGAAAAGCATGAATATCGCGACAGAGAAAGGGCAAAGTTATATGACTTTAGCAGGTCTTTAGTGTGAAAAAAACAGTGGAAAAGTTAAGAAATATTATGTATTGATTTACTGAAAATAAAATGAAATAAGTCGAACTTGTGTCGGCAGTTGTAGCGTATTACAACTGTCGGCATATTTTTGTACAGAAATTTTGATATAGTCAGATTTTAACAACTACAGGTTGTTGGACAGTGAGTTTATGGTGTGCTAGCATAAGGTGTATAACTTAGGTAGGTGCGAAACTGTCACACTTTAAGTTACGTTGTCGCCATTCCTGTAGTGGTAAGTTTTGCAGACACCTATAAGAATTAGACTTGTTTGCGAAACGCATGTGTTTCAATTGGATAAACATAATTTATATATAAATGTTGTA
>JAQXNR010000179.1 GCA_029098105.1 Lachnospiraceae bacterium | reverse complement strand
GGGTACCATAGTTTCAACTGCTTTGCCACCTCAATACCACTCGTATATCCCATGTCAACGTCCAAAAAAGCCACATCACAAGACTGCTCTTTTGCAAAGGCAAGTGCCTCAGCCGGGTCCATGAAATCATAAACTTCTGCCTCCGGTTCCGCCTTTTTAATTGCCTCCACCAGTTCTTCTAATGCATAAGGCTCATCATCCACTGCAATAATCCTCATTCCATCGTCCTTTCTGTGGTAAGGTTATAACCACCATGGTTCCCTCTCCCAACTTACTTTGTATTTCCAACGTTCCACTGCACATGGTACGCAGTCTGCTTCTCACATTCCGAATACCCACATGGTTTTTCCCATCCTTTTTGACGGTTGCCTCATCAAAGCCGACGCCATCGTCTTTCACAATCACATACACATTTTCTTTCTTATGCTCCGTACGAATCGTAACCGTCCCCCCCTGCGCCTTGCGGCAAATTCCATGCTTTACAGCATTCTCAACGATTGGCTGAAGAGTCAGTGCCGGAATGACAAAATTCACATCTTCCAGTTCATAACGGACATTCACCCGCTCCCCAAACCGTTGTTTCTCAATTGCTAAATAGCAACGGACGTGTTCCAATTCTTTCTCGAAGGGAATGGGCTCTTTCTGATTCAGGGAATCCAGATTCCCTCGCAAATAAACAGCAAAATCCCCCACCGTTTCCTGTGCCATCTTCGGATCTTTTATGCACAACCTCTGGATGGTCGTCAACGTATTGTATAGAAAATGTGGTGCAATCTGCGACAAAAGCAGAGAAATACGAAGTTCCGCCGCCTCATTCTCCTTCTTCGCCAGATTTTCATTTTGTTCTACCATCGACACTACAAACATCAGAATAATCGAAATGCACGCGCCAATATTAATCAGGGAAATACCATAATAAAAGACCTGTATCACAACCGCCACCAACGGCAATGCAATATAGGAAATCATGGCAACCAACATCAAGCGGCTGAGATTGTTCCGGTACTGTATCAGCAGTGACAAATCAATCAGCATAATGCAAAGCGGAAGCAACATGGAAATGATATACGCCGGATTTCTATGGTAAAAGTTATGTTCATCAAAGGAATAGTATAGATTGGTAAACTGCGACAGAACCACCAGCGCCATTCCTGCTACGGCAATCCAATAGGCGGATTTCACCCGGACAATGGAATGTTTCTCTTCTTCCTTTTCTGCAAACAAATAACAACACACATAGGAATGAAATAAAAATAATCCCAAATCGCTGAGCAAAAATACAATAAAATTACTAATGCGCACCATAAAATACCCGGTCATCCCCGGATAGCCCCGAAACCGCCAGGCAAGCGCATCACTTCCCAAAAGAACGGCTGTACATATTTGCATGCGCAACAGTCTTTTTCGCTTCTCACGGTCAAAGTTTTTGCTCATGAACATACACAACGCCGCAATCAAACAGAAAATACATCCCCACAAAAGCATCGCAATATGTATCGATTGCCGATTAAACATACCTGTTTCTCCTTTCTACGGAAAATTGTGCTCCGCCCATAGTTCTAAATAAACAGCAAATTCATGGACATCCCCGGAGAGATACCAATACAGTTTTTCATTGTTATTAAAAGCGCTGTCCATCCACTGTTCCAGAAGATGACATAACACTGATTCCAATTCTTCTGTGGAAACCCGAACCGCCTGTTTCATTTTTTTATAATCCTCTTCCTGAGCCCTGGCTCCCAAAGATTTCCCAATCAGCATACAACTCAGGACATAGCGAAGAACCACAGTACATACATTATAAAACTGTTTTTTGTACCCCTCACACCCTCTTTCTATAGGACGAATTGTAGGGTAATCCATCGTAATTATTGTGTTCTGTGGTGCAAAACGAGGGTCATAATAACGAAAAAACCCAGAAATTGCCTCTGTCACAGTGGCTGTATAATTTTCATTTTCATATCCCCAAAACAACTCCATCAGGGCAGCATATTGCTCCCTTTTTTTTGCCAAAATATTATTTTTATACTGAACTTTCTGCCGACTCCATTGTCTCTTTACCCAATTAACACCTTTTTTCCTTCAAACGCAAATCCATAGTGGCGAATTTGTTCCGCTGGAATGCCCAATGCCAACAGTTCTGCATCATAGTTTTTTTCTGTAATCTGCTTTAATGCAGATTGCACCGACTCTTCCAAATTTGCTTCTTGATTCGGCTTATGCACCTTGAATTCGATGACAAACGCAGGATATGTTATATTGTTTCTGTCTTTCGGTATCATCATAATATCATATCTGCCAAAGCCACTTTCACGATTCGAGCGAATGTCATAATATTGTTCCTGCTCTGCCATTAAACCAAGTACAAAACCATGGTAAAAGCGTTCCGGTTCACTCTCTCCATCTACTGTTCCCACATCAAAATAACTAAATGTTGCCATAGAAATCTTATTCATATAATAATTCATTGCTTCTATGTCGCCCTGTATAAAAGATTTTATAAAACGTCCATAAGAACCCTGCGAACTATCAAACCACCCTTTAAACATATTCGAAAACATGCTGGTTGTCTCCAAATTGGTAATGCTAAGATGATACCACGGTTCCAAAGTAATCCCCCGGTATTCCACATTTTCTACCTTCAGGTATCCCCCCGCCACAAGCAAACTGAAGATGGCATTTTCTTCCTGTTCCAATTGTTCAAACACAACCTGTTCATCAAAATTAACGACAATTTCCTTTCCTTGCAGCAATTGTTCCATTTGTTCCTTTACATCTGCGGAAGCTGTTCGAATCAGTTTATTCACCAGACCATTGGAACTGGTATTAGACCAGTACGGTCGAAGAACTTTCTTATCTAAATAATTCGTAATAGACCATGGATTATAAATATCTTTATGGGAACCAAAAGAAAAACCATCATACCATTGCTTTACTACCTCTTTTTTGTCCCCCATTTCCATAGAGTCTAATGAATGAAATACTTCTTCCTCTGTAAATCCAAAGCAATCGGCATATTCATCACTCGTCGTAGTGACTACATTCAAATTGTTGAATCCAGAAAAAATAGATTCTCTCGTCACCCTTGTGATTCCTGTCATCACCGCCCGTTCCAGACCGGAATTGGTCTTAAAAGTGGCATTAAATAAACCTCTGACAAAATCCGTCAGTTCTTTCCAATACCCATGAATATATGCCTCCTGCATTGGCGTATCATATTCATCTAAAAGTATAATCACTTTTTTTCCATAGTATCGGCATATATAATCGGTTATATTCTTTAATGCGTCCTGCGCTGTGACATCACTCATACCTGATGTCACAGAAGCAAACTGTTCTCTTTCTGTTTGGCTCAAACCTTCCCAGTTTCTTAAATAATCGTGCTGGTCATATACCTTTGTAATAATATTTTTGATTTTCTGAATGGCGTTCTCATAATTGGTTTGTTTCACATCTGCAAAACTTAAAAAAAGTACTGGATAGGTTCCCTGAAGTTTTCTATATTCCGCATCTTCCCATATAAAAAGTCCCTCAAACAAATCCCCCCTATTTTTATATGTGTTTGAGAAAAAGCAGTTCAACATACTCATATTTAAAGTTTTTCCAAAACGACGCGGGCGCGTAATTAGCGTGATATCATCCTGAGCTTCCCACCACTCTTTAATCAACTTCGTTTTGTCCACAAAAAAACAGTCATGTTCCCGCAAAGATGCAAAATCCTGTTTTCCAATACTTATGGTTTTCGCCATAGCATCAAACCTCTCATTCTCTTTTATATCTATCATACCACAACCGTACCCAAAAGCAAAACAACGATTGCAAATAGTTTCATTACGCAATCGTTGTCTTTTTATTATATTTACTTTTGCCAAAATATTCTTTTTATACTGAACTTTCTGCCAACTCCATTGTCTCTTCCACAGAAACGACCTCAGGACTACCGGAAATTGCCTGCTGTTCATCTGCATATTCCTGCGCATCAACCGGTTCTTCTTTCTCCTCTTCGTCCCAAAGGGAATCATATTCCTTACGTTTTCTCAACTGTACCATTGCACCTATGCTTTTTGCCATCTGGTATAAATCGTTGTCAAACTCCATTAACTTTCTTTCATCGGAAAGGGGGACAATGCCTCCTTTCATAATGCGTCGGGCTACCTGCATGATTTTGGCCATATCCTCTGCATATTCTTTCATGGCTTCGCCCTCGTTTTTTGCTGCCATCATATCCATATAGCCACTTTTCTGCTCTAACAACTTTGCCATGTAATCCTGATATTCCTGTTGCTTCTGGCTCACTGCATCATAAGTTAATTCCAACGTTGCCGCTTCCTTTGCATAAATCGTTTTTCCGTCCGGCGTGGAATCTATCTTTTCCTGTAACTCCTGTCTTTGTTTCTGCAACGCTTGTTGCTGGTCACGGTACGCAGTAATCTGCTCCCGGTATATTGCTCTCGCCTCGCCAATTTTCATTGTCCTCATCCCCAATCTCATAACTTCATTGTCTTTTCCCTATATCCTGTTATTTTGCGATTTTGGCAGGAATAGAATACATATAAGTTGTTTCTTTATACTCCCAGTTCTTCTTATTGTAAGTCTCTTTTACATCAGACCACACAATGGAACCATCATACAAAATCGGCTGTGTTCCTCCGGTAAATATCATATCCTTATAAGTCGTGCTGTAAACCGTATCTCCCTTCTCGTCCAGTACAACATAATGAAGCGTGCTTTTGTTTTTCTTTGTAGTCGAATACAACAGTGCAACATAGTCATCAGACAACTTGACGAGTCGTACTTCACCAACTTCCACTTTACTCTTCTTTGGATTATAAGTGGTCAGCCACTTCACTTTTGACTTACCTGTCGTCTTGTCCACCACAGTCAGAAAAACATTATGGACATAACTGTATTTATTTCCGGACACCCCTGCTACTTTGTAATTCTGCGGCACGGAAGTTCCGGCAATCAATACATGGGAAGCAGTCACTTCCATTCCGCCTTCCTCAAGTCCCGTATAGTTGTCTCCTGTTTTCCCTTTAATCTTAAACGGCAAAAATGTCTGTATTTTCTGATCGCTTTTTGCATAGTTTGTAACCATCGTCAAATTTACGCCTCGGTCATAAGCATCCCCGTGATTTGACAGGTAAAGATTATGGTTGTCAAACTTTACAAATTGATTGAAAGAATGACTTGTATAATCTTCGTTTGCCATTTTATAGTTCATACTTTTTATATTAATTTTAAATGAAATATTGGACTGGTGCCCATTAAACATTTCACGGCTGGTAAATAAGTAGAGCGATGAATCGCACATTGCCATGCGGCAGTTGCCGCCATTAAAAGGGTACACAATCCCCGGAAACGCATTTCCTGATTTTCCTTTAATCTTACAAGTTTTCAGCAGTTTCCAATCGTTGGAATACTGCTTTACCCGGATGACCACTTTGGTTTTGCTTTTCTTTTTATTATTGTATCCTACTGCTACATAGTATTTTCCATCGGAACCGTAATAAAACCCGCCCCACTGGTCAAACTTGCCAAGTTTTATTATCTTTTTGGAAGACACTTTCAAGTTGCTGTTTAACGTATAATCTATCAACTGTGAATTATTTCTGCAAACGACATGAAGGGTTCCTTTTTTATTGTAATAATAAGTATCATCCGGTTGGCTCCAACTGCCTCCACCATATTGACCGGAATCTGTCTCCTGCTTAAGTTTCACCTTTACCTTTTTCTTTACTGTATTTTTTGGAGCATAACAACTGCGTTCAACGGTACTGATTTTATCGTCCGGGTAGACATAAACAACTTTGAAATAATATGTTTTTCCTGCTAGTACAGTTGCAGTATAACTGCCCACAGATGCCGTACTTTCAGTGTGCAGCAACTGATACGGAGCATTTTCACAATCTGCACAGTATACTTCATAGGCACTGACATTTGCATCCGGCTTCCAGTTCAACTGAATGTTTCCCCCATTCACATGAACAGAAGTAAGTTTTGCCCCATTAAACGTCAGTGTATGTTTGTCAAGTTCTTTCTGTTCTGTAAAATAATATTGATTGTATGTATCATATTTTTTATTATAATCAACCCCATATACGGTTAGTATTGGGCATACAAAGTAGGCATACTCTACATTTCTTTCTGCTTTTATCACAGTCGATAACGTATTTATATCTTCTATCACCTGAACCGTTTCCATCGGGGCACTGCTATATATCCCTTCACCGTTCACTCTTGCCCGCATAATAAGGTAACTGGTAGCTCCCTCGACTTTATTCCAGTTCAACTGTACAGAGTTATAAGTGTAATCCGTAATAGAAGTAATTTTTGCCGCATTTGCGGGTACATTGATAAAGGTCACCGGGTATTCTTTACTTCCCACCTTCGCCGTAATAACCGCTGTCCCCGCTTCTCCAGGTTGTATTTTTATAGATGTCGTATATTCCCCAATATAAGTGTAGCCAGACATAAATTCCTTTTTTTCATATCCTGGACATATACTACAAACACTGGGATTCGAACTGGTAAAAGTGACTTCACTTATCTGATTTAAATCTGCTTCAGAAATAATAAATGTCATACTTTTAGTTAAGTTGGAAGTCTCATCACTATACATAGTGTAAATTAAATTTCCCGCTGAATCCCTCGTAATTATATACTTCTCACTCCATCCAGTCGCTCCCTCCTCGGCATCCACACTTGTGTGAAAGCCAAACAGGCACAGACAGAGAAATGCTATAACACTAAGTTTCTTAGTTGCTTTCATTATGAATCCTTTGAACTCAATTTTATCGTATTTTATATCTGTCATTGTCTGACCTCCTATTTCATTACTTTTTCTGGCAACAGTTTTTTATCCGGACACAACAAAATACCAATCGTCGGATTTTCAAAATCCTGTTTCTCATAACGGTCATAATAGTTCCCATACATCTGCATCTGTCCCAAATTCCTTATTCAATACGCGTAATATAAAACTCTCAAAACATACCACAATTATACTGCCTTTAGTATAGTAAAAGCGGATACCCGTTGTCAATACAAGATACCCTCTTTAATGCTCACATATTATATTTTCTTAAATATACTTTGTTATAAATGCAATACCCTTTCCTTGATTTCCTGGGTGCGTCCCTGGTTCCAGAACTGCGTGCCAATATACCGACAAGTACGACGTGCCACATTCATAGTATCCTGATTCCGGTTTCCACAATTCGGGCACTCCCAAACCAGTTTTCCATCCTTGTCACTCACAATCTGAATCTGTCCGTTATAACCACACTCCTGACAGTAATCGCTCTTGGTATTCAGTTCCGCATACATAATATTGTCATAAATAAACT